>JAFTEV010000062.1 GCA_017453465.1 Bacteroidaceae bacterium
AGGAACTTATTGCCAGTTTGTTTTAAGCGGTTGCAGGGCCAACTCCTGCGATTGACAACCTTGCGTTGTCGGGATGAGGCGACTCGAACGCCCGACCCCTACGTCCCGAACGTAGTGCGCTACCAACTGCGCTACATCCCGCCGTGCATAAAAAAGTCGGGAAGACCAGACTCGAACTGGCGACCACACGCCCCCCAGACGTGTACGCTAACCAACTGCGCTACTTCCCGATTCTTGTGCCTTTCGGCGTAAATCGGCTGCAAAGGTCTGCATTTTTTTTGAGATATGCAAACTTTTGGCCTTAAAAAGTGGAAAATACTCGAAGTTTTTGTGCAAAACAAGCGAAAAAGGTGCTTTCGTTGATGATTTTTCCGTAACTTTGCAGCAATTAAAGAAGCGCATGGCAGACAAGATGACACCAGAGCAGCGCAGTAATTGTATGCGCAGGATTCGGTCGAAGAATACCCGTCCGGAAATGTTGGTGCGTCGTTTTTTGTTTAGTCATGGTTTTCGCTACCGCATTCATGTGAAGTCGTTGCCTGGCACGCCCGACTTGGCCATTGTGGGGCTGCGCACTTGTGTCTTTATCAATGGTTGTTTTTGGCACGGGCACTTGATTGAGCATAAGCCGTGCAAACTTTATGTGATGCCTAAGACGCATACGGAGTTTTGGGAACATAAAATCACTCGAAACCGTGAACGTGACCACGAAACACGTTTGGCTTTGAAGGGCATGGGGTGGCACACGGTGGATGTGTGGGAGTGCCAGTTGGCTTCCAAGGAACGTGAACGGACGTTGCAGGGATTGCTTCGCACGCTGAATCTGATTCAGTTGGAAAATCATGGGGCGAAGTTTACGTATCATCTGGATAACGAAGAGGAAAGCAGCATGGCTGCGGAAGAGGTTTTGTAATGCATAATTCTTAATGCGTAATTGATGGATGAATTGACAATCAGGCAGGCACAGCACACGGTGGACGAGTGGATTCACACGTATGGCGTGCGTTACTTTTCGGAACTGACCAACATGGCAGTGCTGACAGAGGAGGTGGGCGAATTGGCTCGCATCATGTCGCGTAAGTATGGCGACCAGTCGTTTAAACCGGGCGAACCACAAGACCCTGCCGATGAGATGGCGGATGTGTTGTGGGTGCTGCTTTGTCTTGCCAATCAGACGGGTGTGGACTTGACGGATGCTTTCAGGAAGAATTTACAGAAGAAGACCGTGCGCGACAAAGACCGTCATAAAAATAATCCGAAGTTATAAGGCTTCAGTGTCCTCATTTATGGAAGTTTGTGGCAACTCATGGGCTGCCTTCATAACCTCACGTGCGCGGTCCAGTTCGTCTTCATAGACAAAAATATCGACACCGCTGAAGCCTGAGATGAGACCGCCAAAGAGGTTGGTCATGTTTTCGTTGTGCAGGGCAGAGGAAATGCCTTCGGCCTGGAGTGCACCTTGCAGGATGTGGGCTTCGTAGCTGTTGTTGCAAGTGGTGAGTCTTACGGTTCTGCTCATGGCATATTTCTTTTTTTTCGCTTCAAAAGTAGTTAATTATTTTAAACTGGCAAAGTTTTGTTGTTTTTATTCTGTATATTTGCTGCTGATTTTAACACAAGTAAATAGAAACAACAATGGTGAAGCACATTTTTCTTGCAGCAATGCTGCTCATGGGCACAGCATGTAGTGCCCAGACAACAAAGTTGCCAAAACCCAACATGCAGCGTCAGACTCTCAGTGTCATGGAGAGTTTCCAACAGCGCAAATCTACCCGCAGTTACAGTAGCAAGCTCCTTTCTGCCCAAGACCTTAGCGATTTGCTCTGGGCAACCATTGGTGTGAACCGTGACAACGGCAATCTTACGGCTCCTACAGCGATGAACCGTCAGGAGATTTTGCTCTATGTGTTTACCGACAAGGAGGTTTGTTCCTACGACCCCAAAACTCATTCGCTGACGAAGGTGGCCGATGGTGACCATCGCGACATTGTGGCTGGTCGTCAGGAGTTTGCCAAGACAGCTCCCGTCAGTCTGCTGATGGTAGCCGACATGGGCAAGTTTGGCAGTGACAATGAACATGCCCGCTGGATGGTCGGGACCGATGTGGGCATTGTCACCCAGAACATCAACCTCTTCTGCGCTGCGGCCAATCTTGCTACCGTCACTCGCGGCACCATGGACCAGCAGGCCATTCAGAAGTTGCTGGGGCTGAAAGAGAACCAAATCCCCGTCATCAATAATCCTGTGGGATATATGAGCGAAAAATAAATTTTAGTGATATTAAAAAAGACCATTACAATGAAAAGTTTTCCATCAAAACCGTGGCTGTTGCCACAACCTGTGCTGATTATCGGTACTTACGACAAAGAAGGTAAGCCCAATGCAATGAATGCTGCGTGGGGCGGAACTTGGGACATGCACGAAATCGTGATTTCCTTGAGTCCCCATGCCACAACAGACAACCTGGACGTGCAGGGCGAGTTCACTGTTACATTTGGCACGGCAGAAACGCTGGTTGCTGCTGACTATGTGGGGCTTGTGTCTGCCAAGAAAGAGCCTGACAAGATAGGGAAGGCTGGCTGGACCGCAGAAAAAGCCCCCAATGTGAATGCGCCTGTGTTCAAGGAGTTCCCCATGACGCTGGAGTGCAAGGTGAAGGAGACGCTCAACCGTTCGGAAACAGGCTACATGCTTGTGGGCGAGATTGTGAACGTGCTTTGCGACGAGCAGTATCTTGCTGCTGACGGCCAGCCCGATGTGGAGAAGATGAACCTCATCACCTACGACCCCGTGCACTATGGCTATATCCAGTTGGGCAAGACCGTGGGGCGTGCCTTCTCTGACGGCAAGCAACTGAAGTAATGAAGACGCTGTTGATGCTTTTGGCAGTCCTGCTTCCGTCCTGTGGGCTTTGGAGCAAAAGCAAGTATGACAATCCCGACACCATCGTTGTGGCTCGCGACGGGACGGGGGAGTTTCGCAACATTGCTGAGGCCATCGAGGTGTGCCGTGCCTTCATGGATTACCACAAAGTGATTTTTGTGAAGAATGGCACCTACAAGGAGAAGCTGATACTGCCGCAGTGGTTGCAGAATGTGGAGATATGTGGCGAAAGTGCAGAGAAGACCGTCATCACCTACGATGACCATGCCAACATCCTTTGGCCCGAAACAGGCAAGCCAATGGGAACATTCCGCACCTATACGCTGAAGATTGAGGGCAGCAGTGTCACGCTGAAGAATCTGACAGTGGAAAACAATGCTGCCCGTCTGGGGCAGGCCGTGGCATTGTTCACGGAGGGTGACCGCTTGCAGTTCATCAATTGTCGTTTCTTGGGAAATCAAGACACGGTCTATACGGGCACTGCCCATTCGCGCCTTTATTTCAAGGACTGCTACATCTGTGGCACCACCGACTTCATCTTTGGCCCAGCGGCTGCCTGGTTTGAGGGCTGTACGATTGAGAGTCTGGCTAATTCCTACATAACTGCTGCGTCAACACCTCAGGACCAGCCTTTTGGTTATGTTTTCAACCACTGCCGTCTCATTGCTGCCGAAGGCGTTACCAAGGTCTATCTGGGTCGTCCGTGGCGCGATTACGGCTATACCTTGTTTATGAACTGCGAGTTGGGCAGTCACATCCGTCCCGAAGGCTGGCACCATTGGGAACAGCACCGTGAACAAACGGCACGCTACATGGAGTATGGCAACACGGGCGCAGGAGCCGACACCTCAAAGCGCGTCAGCTGGAGCCGCCAACTGCCCCAAAAGGATGCGCAGAAGATTACGACGGAAGCCGTGTTCTCCCTCAGCGACAGCTGGATGCCCTCCTGGAAATAGCATTAAAAGAAAATCGCAAGTTCAAGCAACTTGCGATTTTCTTTTGTGATCCGCTTGGGGTTCGAACCCAAGACCCCATCCTTAAAAGGGATGTGCTCTACCAGCTGAGCTAGCGGATCTACCTCAAAAAAGCTGTCCTTTTCGGAAAGCGAGTGCAAAGGTACGGAGTTTTTGGGGAATGTCCAAATATTTCGTGGCTTTTTTTGCTAAAACATGATGCTCATGGAGCCAGAGAGGGAGATTTGGTGCAGTTGCTGGTGGCCAGAATACTGCTTTCCGCGCATTGTGGCGTGGAAGGGGACTCGGCTGGTGTCGTAGTCGGCATTGACTTTCCATGCGATGTTGTTGCGATAGGCGTATGCGGCGTTGATGCCCACTCCGCAGGTGAAGCTGCGGCTTTTTTTCACGCTGAGTTCGTCTTCAAAGTGGAAACCGCTCATGGTCTGGTGGCCCAGGAGCACTTTGCCGCCTAGCGCAAAGCGATGGCAGAGGGGGTACTGGATGTAGGCTCCAGCGCAGATGGAGCCAAGGCCGATGTTGTCGTTGTAGTTTTTGTAAGTGACGGCTGGCGTGGCAATGCTGAAGCGGATGCCAGCCCCGATGTGCTGGGTGATGAAGTAGGCCAGTTCAGCCTGGGTCTGGAAACTGCGGCTGCCCCGAATTTGTTCGCCGTCGATTTCAAAGTCGTGCTTGAGCAGTCCGAATCCCACATTGAGGTTGAAGAAGGACGGCGAGGTGTAGAAGTTGTTGATGTCGGGCTTGTTGGGGCGCAGGGTGTAGCGGTCCTTGAAGATGAGGTCGCTCAGGAAGTAGCCCAGGTCAACCGAGAAGATGCCGATGCCGGCCCCGGCCAGGATGTCGCTGGCCCAGTGGCGGTTGTTCATCACGCGCATCACGCCGGTGGTGGTGGCCACGGCATAGCCAGCGACGCTGTACCAGAGGGAGCGGGTCAGGCCGTACTCCTTGTGCAGGATGGTGGCAGAGGCAAAGGCTGTGGCCGTGTGGCCAGAGGGGAAGGAGTTGCGTGCAGAGCCGTCGGGTCGCTGTTCCTTGATGGTGTATTTGCCCACATTGATCATTATCGCCATGGCTGCATAGGACATGGCACTGCTGACAAGGAAGCGTCCCCACTGGTTACGGTTTTCCACGCCGGCGGCCTTCAGTCCTACGGTGAGGACAAAGGGGGCGTACTGTATGTAGTTGTCCAGCTGGTGATGAAATTCGGGGATAAAGTTGTTGCGTGCACCTCGGAAGTCTTCTTTCTTGGCCTTTACGATGAAGGCAGCGGTGACGAAGGGGATGGGCACGTAGCTTAGCTCCATGATGGGGCGTATCTGCTTGGGTTGCGAGGGCTGCGTGAGTGGGGAGGAACGGAGCGAAAAGTGGGGTGGGGCAATGCTGTCGGTGTAGAGGCTGTCCTGCCTTTCTGTGGCATAGAGTCGGGGTGAAATCAGCAGTAGCAGGACAAGATAATATAGGGGGTGCATTTATACTTTTTGTTTATTTTGTGTTGCAAATTTAGCTCTTTTGTTTGATATTCGGAATGTGAAGTGCAAAAAAAAGTCAACAGCGCATTGTTTTTCTGCTAATTTGCGTTCTTGAAAGAAAGAAAAGGACTACATTTGTGTAGTTTAATGTAACCCCAAAATGGATTGACTATGGAAGATTTGTTTAATTGGTATTCATCGCTTGATGGCACATTGCAGGTGTTCTGGGGATGTGCCGTTGTTAGTTCACTGATATTTCTGGTTCAGGCTGTGCTTACTTTGCTGGGCATGGACCACGACTTGGACTTCGACTTTGATGCTGCGAATTTCGATGACGGCACGATGGATTTGGGCGGAGGGCTTTCGCTCTTCACGGTGCGCAGTCTGATTAACTTTTTCGTGGGCTTCGGTTGGGCTGGAGTCAGTTTCTACAGCTTTGTGTCGCCGAAGTGGTTGCTCTATCTCTTGGCCGTGGCCGTGGGCATGGGCTTTGTGTGGCTCTACTTCTTCATTCGCCGACAGACGAAGCGGTTGGAGTCGGACGGCACGATTGACATCAACGACTGTCTGGGCAAGCAGTGCGATGTGTATCTGCGCATTCCCGCCGCTCGCAGTGGGCATGGCAAGGTGCAGATTAGTCTGCGCGGTTCGGTGCACGAAATCCCTGCCGTGACCGACGGCGAACTGATACCCAGTGGCACGCATGTGCGTGTGACTGAAGTCATTGACGGCGGCGTGTTGCGGGTGGAAATCTGATAACTATTCATCTTTAAATAAATATATTATTATGGAATCATCTTTCTTTTATCTGATTGCCGCACTGGTTATTGTGGGCGTGGTATTGGTGATGGCTGTCATCAACCGCTATCGCCGTTGTCCGTCGGACAAGATTTTGGTCATCTATGGTACGACGGGCAATAAGTCGGCCAAGTGTGTGCACGGTGGCGGACAGTTTGTTTGGCCTATCATTCAGGACTATGCGTACCTGTCGCTGACTCCTATCAGCATTGATGCGAACCTGACGAATGCCCTCTCTCGGCAGAACATCCGTGTCGATGTGCCTTGCCGCTTCACGGTGGGTATTTCGACCGACCCCGAAAGTATGTTGGCTGCGGCTGAACGTCTGTTGGGCCAGAGTCCAGGCCAGATTCAGGAGTTGGCCCGTGATATTCTGTTCGGACAGTTGCGTTTGGTCATTGCCACGATGTCGATTGAGGAAATCAACTCAGACCGTGACAAGTTCCTGGAAGCCATTTCGGGCAACGTGGAGGTAGAACTCAAGAAGATTGGCCTGCGCCTTATCAACGTGAATGTCACAGACATCAACGATGAGTCGGGCTATATTGAGGCTCTCGGCCAGGAGGCTGCTGCCAAGGCCATCAACGAGGCCAAGGTGCGTGTGGCAGAGCAGGAAAAGTTCGGTGAAATCGGTAAGGCTGAGGCCAACCGAGAGACTCGCATCCGGACGGCTGAAGCCAATGCACAGGCTGTGCAGGGTGAGAACGAGGCTAAGGTGCAGATTGCCAACTCGGATGCCGTCCGCCGCGAGCGCGAGGCTGAAGCCCTGCGCAAAGCTACAGCTGCTGAGAAGGTGGCTCAGGCCAAGGCCCTGGAAGAGGCATACTCAGCCGAGAAGCTGGCGGAAGAGGCTCGTGCTGAGCGTGAACGTGCTACACAGGCAGCCAACGTGCTGGTTAGCCAGGAAATAGAAAAGAAACGTAAGATTATAGAGGCTGAGGCCGAGGCCGAAAAGATTCGTGTGAATGCCAAGGGTGAAGCCGATGCCGTCTTTGCCAAGATGGAAGCCGAGGCGCGTGGTCTCTTCGAGATTCTCTCTCGTCAGGCACAGGGGTACGACAAGATGGTGCAGGCGGCAGGAGGCGATGCAACGAAGGCTTACATGTTGCTCTTGCTCGAAAAACTGCCTGAACTCGTGAAGACGCAGGTTGAGGCCATCAAGGACATCAATATCGACCACGTAACTGTCTGGGACAGTGGCAACAATGCGGATGGTAAGGGCTCTACGGCAAACTTCCTGAGTGGGCTGATGAAGTCGATTCCGCCGCTCAACGAACTCTTTGAGCAAGCCGGGCTTTCACTTCCTGAGTATCTGGCAAAGAAGAAGGAGGTTGATACGGCAGAACCCGAATTTACGGTAGAAACTGGTTCTGCGGAAGCATAAATTTAGAATCGGTCATTAGAAGCTGTGATTGCCTGTTTCTAATGACCGATTTCGTTAATATCTGCAAAAGGGCAGATATTGGCTTATTTTCCCCAAAAAAACAATTGCGATTTCATCTTTTATCAGGTAGGACAAAGAACCTGAGCGAGTTGTGTTGGCAATGCCTCGCTGCGGCGTAGGCAATTCACTGTGTTTTGTTGCCTACACGAGCGCGACGCATTGCCTATGTGAGCGCGTGTGCTTTTAACGAATAATGTATGTTGCTGTGCTTGAAGGGACATTTACACTGCATTGTTGAACCGTTGGCACTGCGGTGTTGTTTAAGTGACACTGCGGTGTTGCTGCTTTGCCACTGTGGTCTCGCAGTGTGGAGAGTGTAGTGGCACAACGAAAACACCTCAGTGCTGTTGTGGTGGCACTGAGGTGTTGTTACGACGGCAGAGGTTTTATGCTGGCAGGGATGAATAGGTGCGGTGTCCCTTGATGTAGTATTGCCAGAGGATAGAGTAGTGGGTGCGCTCTGGAATGCGCTGTACTTTTCGTGTGGCTTGGATGTGTTGTCGGATGGGTATGTATTCGTCGCGCATTTTCTGAAATTCACGCCGTGCCTTGAAGACGGCTTTCATGTTGGCAAGGTCACCTTTCAGCAGGAATTGCAGGGCTGCCACGTAGTCGAGCACCATGCGGATGCGCAGCGTAGCCTTTAGTTCGGCTTCTGGCAGGTTTTTGTAGAGCATCAGGAGGTTGTTGCGGAAGTTCAGGAATGTCTTGCGTGGATTGCCTTGGTTCAGTGTAGCTCCGCCCAGATGGTACGCTGTGCTCTGCGGAATGCAGACAATGTCTCTGCCCATTGTGCGGATGCGCCAGCAAAGGTCTATTTCTTCCATGTGTGCGAAGAAGCGGGAGTCCAGTCCGCCACTGGCTCGCCAGTCGGTAGCTCGGCAGAGTAGGGCGGCACCTGTGGCCCATAGCACTGTGCGTGGGTTGTCGTATTGCCCCTTGTCTTCTTCCACCGTGCCTAAGATGCGTCCCCGACAAAAGGGGTAGCCGTATTTGTCCAGAAAGCCACCGGCACAACCGGCATATTCAAAGTAAAGTGAGTGGTTTGTGCAGCCTTGCTCCCGCTCTGCTTCTTCGGCTTTCTTGAGGTCCAGCAGCTTGGGTTGGCAGACTGCGCACTCTGGGTGCTGGTCCATGTAGTCGGTCAGCACCTTGTCCCATCCCTTTTGCCGTATCTCTACGTCAGAGTTCAGCAGCAGGTAGTATTCGTAGGTAGGCAGTTGTGCAATGGCCTGATTGTAGCCCTCGGCAAATCCGTAGTTTTTGTCCAACAGAATGCGCTGGACATGGGGAAACTCTTTTGCCAGCATTTCAACTGAATCGTCGCTCGATGCATTGTCGGCCACAACCACATTGCCTACCAGTGAGTTCTCAACCACCGATGGCAGGTACTTGCGCATCATTTCGCTTCCGTTCCAGTTGAGTATGATAATTGCCAGTTTGTGCATGGGATTTAAAAATGGGCGAATCTCTGGATGAGACTCGCCCTGAATTGTACTTAGTTAGTAAGTAAAAATGGATTTATCCCAAATTACTTAACGATAACCTTCTTTACTTCACCGTTAGCAAACTTCACGATGTTGATACCCTTCTGGAGACCGTTCTGCTGTGCACCAGAAACGCTGTAAACTTCAGAAATCTGAGCCTTGTCAGCAGAGAGAGACTCGATGCCTACAGGGTTGGTAACCTTGATGTTGAAAGTCACATCAGGAATCTTGATAAGACCAACCTCGCGGTCGTAAGCTGAAAGTTCGATAGTTTCGAGTGAACCAGTGTATTCACCTGTGGCCATGTCGCTTGCTGCCTCTACAGTAACTTCGAGCAGCGAAC
>JAFTEV010000063.1 GCA_017453465.1 Bacteroidaceae bacterium
GGATGAATGGAGCTATTCAGGAAATCAGAACCATTGGCAGAGGCTATGCTACGGCCAAGCGCTTTAGGACTGCAATACTGTTCTTCTATGGAGACTTGGATTTGTACTAACCAACACAAAATCTCGTAGAACCCTTTTTTTGAATAGATATTTGCCTTTTTAAGGAATATTTGCTTACTTTGCACATTGAAACTGCATGAACCAGCAAAGACCTAACTCTAAAAAACACTTAACAAAGACCATGAAGCAATACGCGAAAGGATTATTCAGTTTGATTCTGCTGCTCACGTTTTCGCTCACGGCGATGGGACAGAAGCAGCAGGTGCGAATAGAGAGTTTAACTCGTGACCCGATGGACCAGGCGGCGAAGGAGCACCCGCAGCGTGACGGCAACGGCGACCTGTATGCCCTAATCAAGGTGCGCCCCAGCGCGAAGCAGTTCCGCTTCACGTTTGGCTACATGAAGAGCATAGCCGGGGGCGAGCACGACGACGAGACCTGGATATATGTGCAGCGGAATGCCCGCAAGGTGACGGTGACGGGCGAGGGCTACGAGGCCATCCGCGATGCCGACCTGGGCCAGACGCTCAGCGCGGGCGAGACGTACATCATGCAGCTGTCGTTTGACGAGGTGATTTCCATCCGCAAACATTCGCTCAGCAAGCAGATGGTGCAGTTCCAGGTGGAGCCGGCGGGGTCGGGCGCAGTGGTGACCATCAGGAACAACGAAACGGGTGTGCAGGAAATGTTCGGCACGGTGGATGCCACGGGCGGCGTGGCGAAGAACCTGGACTTCGGCACCTACAGCTATCAGGTGATGTCGGACCGATATGTCACGGCTGAGGGTCTCTTGACGGTGAACACATCGGAAGGTACGCTGGTGGAGCGCGTCAGGTTGCAGTCGAATACCGGCACGGTGGTGCTGACCACGGCACCAGGTGCCGACCTATATATAGATAATGTGAAGCGTGGCACGGGCACATGGCAGGGCGAGTTGAAGCCCGGCGAATATCTTGTGGAGGCCCGCCAGACGAGTCACGTCAGCACCAGCCAGCGCGTCACGGTCCTTCGTGGCGAGAAGACTCAGGTCACCATCCCTTCGCCCATCCCCATTACGGGCTTCGTGTCCGTCAACTCCACGCCCCTCGGTGCCAAGATACTGATTGACGGCCAGGAGGTAGGCAAATCCCCGATGAACGTGAACGACGTGCTGATAGGCAGCCACCAAGTGACCTTGAAGGCCGACGGCTACAAGGACTACACTACATCCGTCGTGGTGAAGGAGGGCGAGATGGCCTCCGTTTCCGCCACGATGGAGAAGGGCTTTACGCCCGGCGAAGGCCGCACTTTCACGGTGAACGGCGTGTCCTTCGTAATGGTTCCTGTGGAGGGCGGCACGTTCCAGATGGGTGCGACTTCCGAGCAGGGGAGTGATGCTTACGATTGGGAAAAGCCCGTCCACAGCGTGACGCTCAGCAGCTACTCCATTGGCCAGACAGAGGTGACACAAGCCCTCTGGGTAGCCGTCATGGGCAGCAACCCATCATACTGCAAGGGTGACAAGCTGCCAGTAGAGAGAGTCAGTTGGGAAGACTGCCAGACGTTCATCGCGAAGCTGAACCAGCAGACAGGCATGAAGTTCCGTTTGCCCACCGAGGCGGAGTGGGAGTTTGCGGCACGCGGTGGCAGACAGAGCAAGGGCTACAAGTACAGCGGCAGCAACACGATAGGCGAGGTGGCATGGTATAAAGATAACAGCGACAGCACGACACACGAAGTAGGCACGAAGCGTCCCAACGAGCTTGGGCTTTACGACATGACCGGCAACGTGTGGGAATGGTGCCAGGACAGGTATGGCAGCTATTCTTCCTCTTCCCAGACGAATCCTACAGGTGCATCCAGTGGCTCTTACCGCGTGAATCGTGGTGGTAGCTGGAGCAACACAGCCAGGCTCTGTCGTGTGACGAATCGGTACGACGGCACGCCCACGAACACGAACTACGACCTCGGCCTCCGCCTTGCCCTCTAAGTTCAACCTCCAAAGCGACGTGCTGACAGCCATCGCACGGCGTGGGGCTAAGCGAAGCAAGCCCCCGCAGTGCAGATGGGAGGCGGCACGGAGCCAATCATTAAAGCCGGCTTTGCCGGCAAAAAAATAAGCGTGTTTTTATGAAACGTATGATGTTTTTATTGACTGCCGGATTGTTGCTGATGGCATCAGCGGTGATGGCAGAAGACTGGAACCACATTACGGCTTCGGGCCTTTACTACTATGGTGAAGGCACGGGCGAAACGGAGGCCGAGGCTGGCAGCGTGGCGCTGGACAACCTGCTGCAGATGATTTCGGTGAATGTGACGAGCGACTTTTCGTCTATCTACGACGGTGTGTCGGAGAACGGGCAGCTGAGCCACAAGGAGAGCGTGCGCCAGTGTGTGCAGACCTATTCCACGTCTGCCCTGACCAATGTGCAGACGTGGGTGGTGAGCAAAGCACCCCAGGCGGTGGTGCGCAAATACATGAAGCGCGCTGAGCTGGAAAAGATGTACGAGGAGCGCATCGGGCGACTGAAGGACATGGCTGCCCAGGCCGATGCAGCCCTGGGGCGCGGCAATGTGGATGTGGCCCTGCAGTATTATTACTGGGCCTACACGCTGCTCAGGTCGTTGCAGTTCCCCAACAGGGTGAAGGACGGGCAGGGGCGTGTGCTCATCAACACGCTGCCCCAGACCATTGCCTCCATCCTGAAGGACATCAAGGTGGAGTTTGCAGGGCGTGAGGGCGACGATGTGGACCTGTTTTTCACCTATCAGGGCAAGCCCGCGACGGTGGATTTCACCTACAACGACGGGCGCAAGGACGGCTGCGACGGCAAGGCGGACGGCGGCAAGGCGTACATCGAGATGGCGCAGGGCTATGCCGCCGACGGGGTGTATCACGTCAACATTGAGTATGAGTACAAGAACTGGGCACGGGGCGACGCGGAGATGCAGAGCGTGCTGAGCGTGATTCCGCGCCGTGCCTTTGGCGGGGAGTTTGTGGTGCGTGCCAAGGAGGACCGGAAGCAGGGCGGCGTGCGGCAGGACCGTGCGCAGCAGCATGGGCAGGTGGCGGTGAAGTCAGCCCCGTCGAATGAGCATGAGCTGACAGAGCCTAATGTGTATGCAGAGAAGGTGAACATGGTGCTCGATGCGCTGAAGACGCGGCAGTATGAAAGGGCCATGGGCTGCTTCACCGACCGGGGGCGTGACAACTTTACACGGCTGGTGCGCCAGCGCAATGGGCGGCTGGTGGGCACTCCGTCGCCCAAGCTCTACACGGCTCCGAGCGGGTGTGTGATGGTGAGGGGAATCCAGATGTCGTTCTCCGTGACGGAACGCGGACACAAGACGACGCTGGTGGACGATGTGGTCCTGACGTTTGACAAGAATAAGCAAATCTGCAACCTGACCTTCGGCATCGGCTCGATAGCGGAGGGCGACCTGCTGAACAAGAATGTGAGCTGGGGCGAGGACACGCGCCAGCTGGTGCTGGACTTCCTGGAGAACTACAAGACGGCCTACTGCCTGAAGGACAGCAGCTACATAGAGTCTATCTTCGACGACAATGCCACCATCATTGTGGGTAATGTGGCGAAGCGCACGACCCGACCGGGCATCGCTGAGAATCAGCTGTCGGACCTGGGGCGTGACATCATTACCTACAAGAAATACACGAAGGCGGAGTACCTGAAGAATCTGAGGCGGACGTTTGACCGAAATCAGTTTATCAACATCAAGTTTACGAACAATGATGTGCAGCTGCTGGAAAACGAGCAGGGGCAGGTGTTCTCCATCCAGATAGGGCAGGAGTATTCTTCTTCGACCTACGCTGACCAGGGCTACTTGTTCCTGATGGTGGACATGACGAACAAGGCTGAACCGCTCATCAAGATTCGCACCTGGCAGCCGAAGCCTGACCCGGAGTTTGGACTGTATGGGCCTGGACATTTTTATAAGTAAACTTGGGGAGTTAGGGAGTTAGAGGAGTTAAGCCAATACAGATATAATGATAGGATCATGAAATGAAAGGAAAGGCGTGTTTTTGTGTGGCATTGTTTCTGTGGTGCAGTGTGTGGACGGTTGCTTCCACACGCCGCGCCTTGGTGTTTGGCCTGGGCCAGCAGGAAGACACGAGGTGGAGACGGATTCATGGCGACAAGGATGTGGAGCTGGTGGTGCAGATGCTGGTGAAGGCGGGCTTTACAGACATACGCACGCTGATGAATGAACGTGCCACGAAGGCGGGCATGGAGCAGGCCTTCATGGGACTGATTAGCCGTCTGGAGCGGGGTGATGTGGTGTATGTGCACTATTCGGGTCACGGGCAGTTCATGACGGACGTGGATGGTGATGAGGCTGAACGCTGGACGGGCCGCCATGCGCAGTGGGACGAGGCTTGGATTCCATACGATGCCTATATGACTTACTGTGAGCGGGACCGTGGCGAGAAGCATTTCTGTGACGACGAGGTGGCTCGCTATATGCAGCAGGTGCGGCAGAAGGTGGGTGCTGAGGGCGAGGTGTATGTGGTGGTGGATGCCTGTCACAGCGGGGATGCCACACGGGGCGTGGATGACGAGTGTGTGCGGGGCGTGGATGTGGAGTTTATGATTCCTCGGCAGTTTGGCACGGAGCCGGCCAAGGCTGTGGCTGAAACGTGGCTGACGGTGAGTGCGTGCAAGCCTTACCAGCTGTGCTTTGAACACAAGAGTCCGCAGGTGGGCAAGCTGACTTACGCGCTTTACCGCCTGGGCGAGAGGTTGTTCAGCATGACGAATGGTGAATTGCAGGCCTGGCTGGACGGGTATATGGATGCCAACCCGTCGCGTCTGCCACAGAACCCTGTGGTCAGCGGCAAGAGGTGTTTGCGAGAAAAACGAAAATAATGGCTTACTTTGTTAGTGTGATATGCATAAACTATTGAATTTTCAGAAGAACTATACGGACCAGGACGTGGTGAAGGAACTGCAGTGCAGGAATCGCAGGGTGGAGGAGTGGTTCTATCGTCAGGCAAAGAGTTATTTCATGGCAAAGTTTAACGAGGTGTTTTTTGACCAAGACCGTAAGCAGGAAATCTTTCAGGAGTCGTTTCTGCGGTTGTGGACCGACATAGCGGATGGCACGATAGGTGTAGCGGACGGTGTGGTGTGCAGACAGCGGGCCGACGGCGTGTTCAAGCCGATGACATGCAGCTTGACTACTTTCTTGATGGCTATTGCGAGAAACGAATACAGGGAGGTGCTGCGCAACAGCAGAGAGGTGCTTTTGGCGGAGTTCTTCGAGGACGCGAATGGTGCAGAGGTCTTGGTGACGGCATGGAACTCGAAGGATGACGAGGAGCAGATGAAGAACCGCATTGTCAACCGGTGTATTCAGTGTATGTCGCCGAGTTGTGTGGACATCCTGACTTTGTCGCTGTGTGAAGAAAAGAGCCTGGACGAGATTATGGCGATTAGGCAAAACAGCAGCAAGGATGGACTGAAGAGTGCGAAGCATAAGTGCATGAATACTTTGCGTGAACGCATTACGAGTGAGTTCAAGAGATATCATCTGACTGCTTAAATAAAAGAAAGACTGATAATATGGAAGAACAAGATGTGTTGACCAGGCGCATTGCTGCGCAACTGGCTGAACGGAAACGGAGAATGGACCAGATGGAGGAATGGGAACGACCGGCGCGCCGCATTCCGATGTGGACGATAGCCACGGTGTTGGCTGCGGCTGCGTGTGTGGTGCTGGTGGTTTTGCTGTATCCTGTGCCCTCTGGCAATGATGGCAGCGGGGGCATTGTTACAGAACTGACACGCGGAACAGGGGAAAGCATTGAAGAAGCACTGGAGGCTGGCAGGTATGAGGATGCGCTGATGGCGATAGACAGTGTGTTGCAGCAGAAGGATAGTGCCATTGCTGCGCTGAAGGGGATGGAGCAGGATGAAGAAACGGCATACGAGCTGATGGATGCACAGCAAAAGCAGCGGGAACTGGCAGACCTGAAAAAGAAAATTCTGAAGGAAATGAAAAAAAGATGATTTTTATGGGTTCCTTGTTTGGAAGGTTCTGCATAAAGAGGCAAATCAACAGAATTATTAACCCTATAAAAAAACATGAAAGTTATGAAGAATTTGATGGTAATGGTGGCCATGGCAATGTTTGCCAGTGCTACAGTGAATGCTCAGAGTGCTGCGGACCTCGCCAAGCAGCAGAAGGAACTGAACGCAATTAACATGAAGCTGCTGAACGCAAAGCCCAGCAAAGATGCCAAGAAGCGTGCCAAGAAGTTGACAAAGGAGGGGTGGATGGTTGTAGGCTCTGGCAAGTCGATTGAGAAACAAATCACAGACGACCAGTTGCTGGCTGAAGAATTGATGGCCGACGAGAATGGAAGCCCGACAAAGCGTTTTATCCAGCATAGTTCGACAGCTGTGGCCGGAACTCAGAATGCTGCATACGCTACGGCTCGTTCAACCTGCCAGTCGGAAATTGCAGCCATGATTGAAACGAGAATTGCTGGTGCCATGCAGCAGAAGATTGACAATGCACAGAGTTCGGCCATTAATGCTACTACCGTGAGCAAGTTCCACGAAAGGGTGAAGTCAATCATTGATGCTTCGTTGACCCGTGCTCGTGCCGGTTTGAACATCTATCGCGTGTTGCAGAACAACAATTATGAATCGCAGGTGACCATCTCCTTCGACAAGCAGGAACTGGCGGCTCAGCTGAAGCGCAAAATGCAGCAGCAGCTGGAGCAGGAAGGTGATGATGAACTGAACGAGGTGGTGGATGATGTCATGGCAAATTGGGAATAAGGCTATGAAACGGTTTTTCATTTTCTTGGGCATGGCTGGCATGGTTTTGGCCAGTCATGCCCAAAATCATAATCATCAAATGCAGAATGCTTTTGACCAGTTCCGAAAGCAGATTCAGGATGATTTTGAGGATTTCCGCAGTGAAATAAACAGGGATTTTATTGAGTTCCTGCGAAATCCCTGGAAGGAATTTGAGTCGGAGGAACCTGTGCCGCAGCCCAAAGAAGACCCTGTGCCCCCTGTCGTGATGCCCGAAGAAGATAAGGACAAGCCTGTGGAGGACAATCCCGTTGTGATAGAAGATGTGGTGAAGCCTGTGCCAGTCACCCCACAGCCACAGCCGATTAAGCCCATAGAGGAGGTTCCTGTAGTGGAAGAAAAGACGGTGGCATTTACATTCTTCGGAACGGAAGGGAAAGTGCGTTACGATGGTAGCAAGACATTCCAGCTGAATGGGTTGGAAGGAAATGCGGTGGCTGATGCTTTCTCTGTGCTTGCTACGGAGGCGTATGACAATGTGATTTGTGATTGTTTGGCACTGCGCAAAAAGTTTCATTTGTGTGACTGGACTTATTTGCTGATGCTAAAAGCCATGAGTGAGAAACTGTATGGGCCGGGAACGAATGAGGCTACCTTGTTGATGGCATACGTGTATATGCAGTCGGGGTATAGAATGCGCTTAGCCCATGATGGCCAGAAGCTCTATATGCTTTATGCCAGTCGGCACATCATTTATGGCCAAACTTCTTATGGGCTGAACGGCGAAATGTATTATGGTCTGGAAACGCTTCCTGCGCGGCTGTATATCAGTGAAGCGGCGTTTCCTAAAGAGCAAAGTTTGTCGCTGCTCATTACTGACCGCCAGCAGTTTGCAATTGCTGCAAGTGCGGAACGGACGTTCCAGTCCAGTCGTTACCCTGATTTCAAGGTGACAACCAGCGTGAATAAAAATTTGATGGATTTCTACAACTCTTATCCTACGTCGTATTATAATGATGATTTTATGACACGATGGGCTATGTATGCCAATACCCCGATGGAGGGTGGACTGAAGGCAAGCCTCAGTAAGCAGTTTGGAAAACTGCTGGCGGGCATGGGGCAACTTGCTGCCGTTGAGCGTTTGCTGAATTTGATACAGACGGGCTTTGTCTATGAATATGATGACAAGGTGTGGGGTAATGACCGTGCTTTTTTCCCGGAAGAAACGCTGTTCTATCCATACTGTGATTGTGAAGACCGGAGTATATTGATGACTCGCCTTGTACGTGATTTGTTGGGCCTGAAATGTATCTTGATTTATTATCCGGGACACCTCGCTTGTGCCGTGAATTTTACGGAGGACGTGAAGGGAGATTATATCATGGTGGGCGGAAAGAAGTTTGTTGTGACTGACCCGACGTATATAGGTGCCTCTGTGGGAAGGACAATGCCGGATATGGACAATGCCAAAGCAAAGGTCATCTTGCTTGAGTAGAATTAGGAATTACGAAATCCGAATTACGAATTATGAGTTATGAGTTGCGTAGTGGGATTTCGTATTTCGTAATTTTTATATTCTTTAAACACAATGCGTGTGGTGTGTTTCGGGAAAAAGGCGTAACTTTGCAGCAAATTTTGTTAAAACGATTATGAAGAAAATGTTTGTGATGGCACTGGCGGCTCTGATGAGCTTGGGTGCAGTGGGACAGACGGATGACCCTGTTATCATGAAAATAAACGGAAAGCCTGTGTTGCGTTCCGATTTTGAATATTCTTTCAACAAGAACAATGCTGACGGTGTGCTGGACAAGAAGTCGGTGGCGGAGTATGTGCCGCTCTTTGTGGACTTCAAGCTGAAGGTGGCTGCGGCAGAAGAGGCTCAGCTGGATACCATCAGCAGCATCCGAAAGGAACTGGATGGATATAAGGAACAGATGGTGTTGCCTACCATTGTGGACTCTGCTTACATTGAACGTGAGGCACGGCGCACCTACGACAATACGGCAGCGCGGTTTGCCGGTGCAGATTTGTTGACGGCCAGCCACATTCTGTTTTTCATGCCCCAGACGGCTACGGACGAGCAACATGCCAGCGTGAAACACGTCGTGGACTCCATTTACGACCTGTTGCGGGCTGTGCCTAAAGAGGAATTGGCCACGCGCTTTGCCGAAGTAGCCAAGGAGTGGTCGCAGGACAAGGCCAGTGCTGCACAGGGTGGCAGCATCGGGCAGTTTGGCAAGGGCATGATGATTCCCGACTTTGAAAATGCGGCCTACAGCTTGCAGCCGGGCGAGATGTCGGCTCCCGTACTTTCCACCATAGGCTATCACATTATTTATTTGCAGGACAGACATCCGTTTGAGTCCTACGAGTTTCATCACCAGAAAATCTTGGACTTCCTGGACAAGCGGGGCATCAAGGAGGCTTCGGCCAGTGCCTATATTGACTCCATTGCCCAGCAGGAAGGCATTACGCGGGCAGAAGAGATAGACAAGCTGTTCAATCAGCTTATTGCCAGCGATATGGAGACGAAGTATCTGGCACAGGAATATCACGACGGCACCTTGATGTATGAGATTAGCAAGGCGCAGGTGTGGGACAAGGCACAGCAAGATGAGGCTGGGCAAGAGGCTTACTACAATGCGCACAAGAAGCAGTATAAGTGGACCGAACCTCGCTATAGCGGCATCATCATTCACGGTAAGGATGCTGCCACTGTGGAACAGGCCAAGAAGCTCTTGAAAGGCGTGGCCGAACCCGACTGGGCCGAGACCATTGTGGGTGCTCTGAACAATGACTCCGTGAAGGTGGTGCGCATCGAGCGCGGACTGTTTAAGAAGGGCGACAATGCCACGATTGACCGTCTGGCTTTTGGCGACAAGAGCCAGGAAGTGAAGGTGATGAAGAGTTTGCCCGAAACAGCCGTGTATGGCAACATCGTGAAGAAGCCACGCAGCTATAAGGATGTGCACGGGCAGGTGACAACCGACTACCAGAACCAGATGGAACAGGAGTGGGTGGAAGGCTTGCGAGAGAAGTACGCTGTTGAGGTCTATGACGATGTGGTGAAAACAGTAAACAAGCATTAAGGTTATGAATTACAAGTCTGTTATAGTGATACTGATGGCCTTGTGCCAGTCTGCGCTGGCTGTAGCACAGGGACACAATAATGTCATTGACGAAGTGGTGTGGGTTGTGGGCGACGAGCCTATTCTGAAGTCGGACGTGGAGTTGGCCCGCATTGATGCCATGTCGCAAGGACAGCGTTTCGAGGGCGACCCCTATTGTGTCATACCAGAGCAGTTGGCCATCCGCAAGTTGTTCCTCCACCAGGCTGCTATCGACTCGGTCGATGTGTCGGACAGCGAGATTTATCAGAATGTGGACTCGCGCATCAACTACTTCGTGCAGCAGTTGGGCGGCAAGGAAAAGGTGGAAGAGTATTTCGGAAAGACCATGACCCAGATACGTGAATTGCAGTACGACATGGTCAGAGAGGAAACGCTGATGGGGCGTGTGCGTGAAAAACTGGTTGAAGGCATCAAGGTGACCCCTAAGCAGGTGAGCCAGTATTTCAAGGGACTGCCCGAAGACAGCCTTCCTTTTGTACCGACCCAAGTGGAGTGCCAGATTATTGTGCGCGATCCGGTCGTTACTCCTGAAGAGATAGAGCGAGTGAAGAACGAACTGCGTGACTACACGGAGCGCATCAACAGCGGAACCTCGTCCTTTGCTACGCTGGCCCTGATGTATTCTGAAGACCTGAACACAGCCCGTCAGGGTGGGGAATGCGGCTTTGCTGGCAGGGGCAGGTTCGTGCCCGAATTTGCCAATGTAGCTTTCAGCTTGAACGACCCGAAGGCTGTGTCGAAGATTGTGGAAACGGAGTATGGTTTCCACATCATCCAATTGATAGAGAAGCGTGGCGACGAAGTGAATGTGCGCCACATTCTGCGTAAGCCGAAAGTGTCGGACGATGCCATTATGAAGGCCATCAACGACCTCGACTCTATTTCTGATGAAATCCGCCGGGGGCTTTACAAGTTTGAAGATTGTACAAAATACGTGTCGCACGACAAGGATACCCGTAGCAACTACGGCACGATGTTCAATCCGAAAGACAATTCCTCCAAGTTTGAAATGAAAGACCTTCAGCCCGAAGTGGCCAAGGCTGTTGCTTCGCTGAACATCGGCGAAATCTCGAAGCCGTTTCTCATGGTGAACAGCAAGGGCAAGGAAGTGGTGGCTGTGGTGAAACTGAAGAACCGCATCAATGGCCATCGTGCCACAATGTCCGGCGACTATCAGGTTTTGCAGGATGTCGTTACTGAGAAACTGAGCGTGAAGAAGCTGGAGGACTGGATTCGCGATAAGCAGAAGACTACCTATGTCCACATCAATGATGACTGGAAGAAGTGTGAGTTCAAGTATCCAGGCTGGATAAAGTAATTGAAGATTGAAAATTGTAAAATTGAAGATTGAAGATTGAAGTTCGTCAAATATCACCCCGCTTGCTGATGGGCACTCTGTGCCTGTTTGCTTTTGGTATGCTCTTTGCAGCCCTTGTGCCCGAAGACAGGAAGAAGTCGGACGAACAGATTCACCTGATTCACTCCGATGTGCTCTACAAGACGTGGCAATACCCCAATGCAGACATCCTGGTGGGGCACGTGAGGCTCTACCACGACGGCGTGTATCTGGATTGCGACAGTGCGCGGTTCTACAAGGCCGAAAACTCTTTTGATGCCTTTGGCCATGTGAAGATGGTGCAGGGCGACACCGTCACGCTGACGAGCGACACCCTCTTCTATGATGGCTTCGACATGAAGGCACGCGCCAGGGGCAACTGTGTGCTGATTGACAAAAAGACCAAGCTGGTGACAGAGAATCTGGACTACGACCGAGTTTACAGCGTGGGCATGTACCTCTACGGCGGTACGCTCTACGACGACGACAATGTGCTGGTGAGCGACTGGGGACAGCTCACGACAACGACCCACGAGGCTTTCTTCACCGACAATGTGGTGCTGACCAACCCGCAGTTCAAGCTGGTGACCGACACATTATATTATTATACGGACACGAAGGTGGCCCGCATCGTTACGCCGTCGAACATCATCTCGGACGACGGCACTTTCATCTATGGCATTCGCGGAGACTACAACACGCAGACGGGCGAAGCCTTTCTGCTCGACCGTTCCTACGTCATCAAAGATATGCGCAAGGTGGTGGGCGACAGTCTGCACACCAACAAGGAAACGGGCTTCAGCGAAGCCTTCAGGAATGCCGTGCTCACCGACGAGGAAAACGACTGTATGCTGACAGGCAACTATTGCAGTTATGACGACCAGACGGGCACAGCCGTAGCGACCGACAGTGCCGTGGCATACGAATATTCGCAGCCCCCCGACACACTCTACCTGCATGGCGACACGCTGAAGATGTTCACGTTCAACATGAACACAGACTCCGTCTATCGCGACCTGCACGCCTACCACAAAGTCAGGTTCTACCGACGCGATGTGCAGGGCGTGTGCGACTCCATGGTGACCCACGAACTGGACTCCTGCACCTACATGTATGGGCAGCCCATCATCTGGAACGAACAGCAGCAGGTGTTTGGCGAAGAAATACGCATCTACAACAACGACAGCACCATCGACTGGATGCACGTCATCAACCAGGCCATGACGATTGAACGGCTGGACTCCGTCTCCTACAACCAGGTTTCTTCAAAGGAAATGTTCAGCTATTTCGTGAACGGACAGGTGGACCACAACATCGCCCGCGGCAATGTGTATGTGGACTACTTCATGGACGAAGAGGACGGCAACCGCATCGGCATGAACTACTCCGAGAGCACCGAACTCATCCTCTACATGAAGGACAAGAAGGTGCAGCGCATCTGGATGCCTGCCGCCACGGGCACGGTCTATCCCGAACCGATGATTCCTGCCGACAAGCGTTATCTGCAGAACTTTGCCTGGTTCGACTACATCCGTCCCGTGGACAAGTACGACATCTTCCACTGGCGTTCCAAGGACGAAAAGAACGTGCTGAAGAAGACTGCGCCACGCAAGGTGCCATTGCAGAAACTGGACAAACTGAAGTTTAAAGAAGATAAAGAAGAAAAAGAATAGCCATGGGAATGTTTACCGTCAGAAAGCCACGCGGCTTCCAGCATAATTACATCTACTACGACCCGCGCAAGGAGAAGCTGGCCAAGATAGAAGAGAACGCCAAGCGCGAACTGGGACTGCTGCCCCCCAAGGAATTTGAACCCGAAGACATTCGCGGAAAGTTCGTGGGCGCAACCACCCACCTGAAGCGTCGCAAGGAAAGCGGACGCAAGCCGCTCTCCTATGGTGTGCTCATCTTTGCCATTGTCCTGCTGCTCCTGCTGATGCACTACATTGTTACAGGCAACTTGATGTTATGACCGATATAATTCACCTTTTACCCGACTCCGTGGCCAACCAGATTGCGGCTGGCGAAGTCGTGCAGCGACCATCTTCCATCGTCAAGGAGATGGTCGAAAACGCTATTGATGCCGGCGCCGAAAACATTCAGGTGCTGGTGACCGACGGGGGCAAGACCAATGTGCAGGTGATTGACGACGGCAAGGGCATGTCGGAGACCGATGCTCGCATGGCCTTTGAGCGACACGCCACCTCGAAGATTCTGAAAGCCTCCGACCTCTTCACCCTCACCACGATGGGCTTCCGAGGCGAAGCACTGGCCTCCATCGCCGCCGTTGCACAGGTCGATTTGAAGACACGGCGGGCAGAGGACGAACTGGGCACCCTCATCCAGATAGCTGGCTCACGGGTGGAAAACCAGGAGCCTGTGGCTTGTCCCGTGGGCAGCAACTTTTCGGTGAAGAACCTCTTCTTCAATGTTCCCGCACGGCGCAAGTTCCTGAAGTCGAACCAGACCGAACTGACCAATGTGGTGGCCGACTTCGAGCGCATCGTCCTGGTGCATCCCGACATCGCCTTCACCCTGCGGGCGGGCGGGGCAGAAATGTACAACCTGCCTAAGTCAACCGTGCGCGGGCGCATCATCAATGTGTTTGGCAAGAAGCTGAACCAGGAGCTGCTGCCCGTCGAAGTGGAAACCTCGCTGGTGAGCATTTCGGGCTATGTGGGCAAGCCGGAGTCCGCCAAGAAGAAGGGCGCACACCAATACTTCTTCGTCAATGGCCGCTACATGCGACATCCCTATTTCCACAGTGCCGTCATGCGGGCCTACGAAAACCTTATTCCCGCAGGCGAACACATTTCCTACTTCATATACTTCTCCGTTGACCCTGCTGCCATCGACGTGAACGTGCATCCCACAAAGACCGAAATCAAGTTCGACAACGAACAGGCCATCTGGCAAGTGCTTTCGGCAGCCGTGAAGGAGACCGTGGGCAAGTTCGCAGGTGTGCCCCTCATTGATTTCGACGTGGAGGGGCGGCCCGACATTCCCGCCTTCGGGTCGGCGACATCCATTCCGCAGCAGCCACGCCCCATCACGACGACCTACAATCCCTTTGCCGACACGCCCGCAGCGGGCTACAAGCGGCCAGCCGTGCCAGCGGGCTGGGATAAGCTCTACCGACCAGACGATGCAGCCGACGGACCGTCCGACCTCTTGCCCTCTGATGGCATCCAGGTGCTGAACGCCTATTCCGACGACACAGAACCCAGCACGCTCAACCTGTGGGCAGACGACGATGTGGAGGAAGTGCAGTCGAAGGTCTTCGATTCCGACATGCCCAAGTTCCAGTACAAGGGGCGATACATCGTCTATCCCGACACCCGTGGCATCATCGCCGTTGACCAGCACCGTGCCCACGTCCGCATACTTTATGAACGCTACATGGCCAACCTGTCGGGACACCCGCACCCCACACAGAAAGTTCTTTTCCCCGACATCGTGCAGTTCACCAAGGCCGAGGCCATCACCCTCGATGCTGCCCTTGGCGACCTGCTCAACATTGGTTTTGAGCTAACCAGTCTGGGCGGCGGCTCCTATTCCGTCAGTGGTGTTCCTGCCGACATTGAGGGTGTCAACGTCTGCGACTTGCTCCACGAACTGGTGGCTACCCTTCAGGACAACCCCGCCGTGCCCAGGGAAGACACATGGCAGGCTATCGCGCTCTCCATGGCACAAGCCTCAGCCATCGTCTATGGGCAGGTACTTTCCTCGCTCGAAATGGACCAACTGCTGGCCGACCTCTTTGCCACCTCCGCTCCAGCCCGCACGCCCGACGGGAAAATTGTCTATTCTGTCATTGACAACAAGACCATTGACCACCTTTTTAATTAAATTTTGCCTAAAAAGAGCCGCTTTAAGTAAAAAAACGCCGTAAAAGTTTGCTGATAATAAAAAAAGTCGTACCTTTGCAACGCTTTTCGGGAATGCTCCCACACAAAGCAACGTTCTTTCAAGACAGAATCGGGATGTAGTACAGTTGGTAGTATACTTGGTTTGGGACCAAGTGGTCGCACGTTCGAGTCGTGTCATCCCGACCTCTCCCACAGGGAAGAGCACAACGGGCGCTTAGCTCAGCTGGTTCAGAGCGTCTGCCTTACAAGCAGAGGGTCGGCGGTTCGAATCCGTCAGCGCCCACTACAGGAAAGACCATTTCGCACACACGCTGAAATGGTCTTTCCTTTTTTTTCTGCCCTAAAGTTTGGAGAATCAAGAAAGAAAACGTATTTTTGCAGCAGAAAACGAATATCACAAATGACGAACACAGACTTTTGGACTTCCATTCAGCAAATCATAGACGAGGATTTCACGTCCAAAGGTCTTGAAACACTGGATTTGTATGCAGAGCAATTTGTTACCAGACGGCTTATTTATCAACGATTTTCATCGCAAGAGCACTATGGCTGCACTCAGGGAGGTACAGTTCATGTCATTGCATCCCTACTCGCGGGAGCAGATGTTACAGCAAATCAACTCACTGCACCAGTCGGCAGTTTCTAAAGAGAACAGCAATGCGCAAAGGCGCAAGAAACTCGGATAGAACGATGGGCACAGGCCACGGGCTGCTGGTTTGCAGCAGTGGATAAATCTTTGCCTATTTCTTTGGGAGAACAAATTGCAGAGGGTGGGGAAGCACATGTATATTATCATGGTGCAACGCTAATCAAGTCCATTGGGCTTGATTATTTTATTCAGCCAGTCTTGGCTCTGGATCGTATCACGCTTCACAATGCTTATTTTCCACAAACACGAATGTCGGTGCTGGGCTTTGGACGTACAACTACAGGAGATTTTCAAATCATTGTTGAGCAGCCCTTTATTCAAGGTGATTGCATGGAGGATGAAGAAATTCGGATATATGCTGAACAGCTTGGTTTTGAACTGAAGAACCCTCGCAACTGGACATACGCCACTCCCGACATTTATCTAAGTGACCTGCATGATGAAAATGTTATCCGCTCCCAAGCGGGTACTGTTTTTGTTGTGGACTGTGATATTCGCATCAACACTCCAGAGCTACATGCCGGAGGTAGGCGAGTGTTGACAAACACGGTAAGGTTTAACTTGTCGTGAGCTTCTTCTAAACGTTTAGGACATCTTTGCAGACGGGTGGGGCAGTGTATTATAATACGCGAGCTAAAGTTTTTTGTCTTTTGAAAGGCCGTGACTGCGGTAAAACGGAGTTTTTTCACGTTGACACCTCCTTTCCATCGTTAAACATTGTTTATTGCAGTCAATAGACGTTCACAATCCGACTAAACATGGCAAGTTACCATGCCATTTTGGGCATTGGTAACAAGTTGAGGGCATTACGTGTGGAATGCCTCTCGCTCGCGTAGGCAATGCGTCGCTCCCGCATAGGCAATCAATCGCTGCACATTGCCTACGCGAGAGCAACGCATTGCTGACATTTTTTAAGAGTATGCTAAGTGGCACAGCGAAAGAACGCCTTTTGCTGATAGCTGGGGACGAAAAAAGGATGGACACTTCATCAATGTCCATCCCTTTTCAATGTCGCAAAGCTAAAACTTACTTAGATGCGTTTTTCAGATTGTTTATTTCTGCTTTGAGTTCTTCAATGGTTGCTTGTAGTTCACCGATAGTTTGATATAACTTGTTGAATTTTTCTTGTTGGGAGACATCATAATTCGTGAGAGCAACATTGATGAGTTCATTAACCTCATCCTTGTTGAGAATCTGGTGGTTGTAAACCCATTCTGTGATGAGAATCTTAACATTATCTGCTGTCAGACCGTAATATTTAACTAGCTCCTCAACGTCATTCTCTGTCAGGCCAGGGTGTTCCATCATGTAACATTTAACGATAGTCTCAACATCCTCCTTTGACAGGCCAGGGTTTTCCCTCATGTACTCTTCAACGATTTTTCGAACCTTATCTTCATTGATGCCGTCATACTGATTCTTTATGAAATAGTCAATCCATTCTGTGTTTCTGGCAATCTTTGCTTCCAGTTCGCTGTTATCCACCGTCACCGTGACTGTTTTGCGGGGTTCTTCGTCGTTCAGATAATAATCAATCAGACCTGTTACATCGCCTGTTGTGATTTTGTCGTCGTTGTCAAGGTCACCATCGAGAAATTCCACGTTGACCACTTGTTGTGCATTTGCCATGAGCATCATCAGCATCATGGAAATAGAAATGAATGCGCGTTTCATACTTTGTAAAATGTTTTTTAGTGAATGATTATTTGATAAATACTTTCTGCCCATTTACGATGTAGATGCCTTTACGGGGTGCATGGGTGCGGACACCCTGTAGGTTGTAGTAACTGTTAGCATCCTGTGTCTCTGCATGAATGGCATGGATGTTTGTGGCAATCTCTTCTTTGCTGAAAGCAGGAATGTTTTCAACAGAAAGGCTGGCTGTGCTTTCTGCAACGTTTTTGGCTGGAATTTGCAGGAAGCCAGTCCCTATGGCCACGCCTTCCGAACCTACGACAGGTACGAAATCAGTGCCGTTGAACACGAAGTTCACTTTGTCGCCGTCCGAAGCTGTGACGGATGTCTCCTCTGTGGCACCCGTCAGCAGGTTGTCTGTAAGGTTGGGCGCATCAGCATCGGAATGCAGGGCGTATGTTTTGCCAGGTTCAGCTTTCAGCAATACACAATCGCCAGGCCCTGCTTTGTCTATTTCCATCAAGATGATGGGGCTGCTGTTTTTTGTGCTTGATGCAAGTTTGATGCGTTGCTTAGCTTCAGTGGCAGAATAATCGGGATTTTCCACCACCTTATAGGCTGTAATTCCTTCCGACTGGCTGAAGTCGATGCCCTCCACGCAGCAGAACACCCAGAACCAATGGTCGTCATGCCAGTCAATGGCTGGGTCAATGTGGATGAGGTTCAGATTCTCTACTTGTCGGTAAGCTTCTATGCTGGTATATGGCACATAGATGACCAAGTTTTCGTTACCGCCAAAAACTCTCCAAGATGTAGCTGGTGGAGCAGCCGAGTGGAAATAGACCGATGTTAAATTGTAGCAGTAGTCAAAAGCTTGTGAGCCTATGTAATTGACAGATGCAGGAATGTCAATGCTTTGTAGATTATTGCAGGCAAAAAAGGCTAATGAGCCGATTCGTGTAATAGTATTGGGGAGAAATACATTTAAAAGATTGTTTGAAGATGCAAATGTCCAATCAAAAATTTGATTTGTTTCATTAAGAATGTCATAATTTGTTTGCATATTATTAGCTGGATAGCAAACTATAGTACTCAAATCTTTAGTGTAAAGCACGCCATTAACAACCGTATAAACAGGGTTCCTCTCATCTACTTCAAACTCCGTTAGTAAATTGGGACCAGCGAAAGCTCCTTCACCGATTTGTATGATAGAAGCCGGAATGCATACCCGCTGTAATTGAAGGCATTGCCAGAAAGCATGTTGACCAATTTCTAAAACTGACTCAGGAAAACTGACTTCTTTTAAATTTGTGCACCAGTCAAAAGCGTAATCAGCAATCCTATTTACTGTATTGGGTATGGTATAATAATTGTCTGGCAGACCACAAGCGTATTGCAAAAGAATTGTTCGTTCTTTATTGAATAGTACATTATCAATAGAAACATAGTTTTTGTTTCCTTGATTCACCACAAGGGTGTCCAATCTGCTATTTTGTTGAAATGCTCCCTCTTCTATTAATTCCACAGAAGAGGGGATGGTTAGAGATTGAATATAGGGGCAACTGCCTATTCCCCCTTCACGGATTGTAGTGATAGTTGGAGGCAGAGAAATGGAACGTATGGCACAACGATAAAATGACGCATGTCCTATTTCCGTTACAATGTATCTTTTTCCATTGTAACTGACGAATGCAGGGACGACCACATCGCCTTCATAGTCCCAGTCTATACAATGTTCCCAGCTTCCACCAGTCTGTACTGTGTTGTATTCTCCTTCTGACAGAATGGTGAATTCCATTTCAACGTCATTGGTGGTTTTCACAGTAAATGATTCCCCGACATAGCAATGTGCAGCAATGGGGAAGATTGCTCCAAGGAGCAAGGTAAATAATTTCTTCATGTAATTTTGGTTATAAGAAAGGCGTGCAACCATTCGACTTGTTCATATTCTGGGTACCGCCAAGTAACCTTTGCACTAACAAGTATAGAATAGTCCACGCCTATCAACGTGAACTTTCTAATCAACTTGTTCTCGTGCAAGATGTTTGTTACATCCTTAAAAAACATTGGCGGTGTTTAGAATATGAGAACAAGAGCAGAAAGCTCTATATTTTAATAAGTACGGAATGGGAACACAAACCTTTTAAGTTAATAAATAGAATAGTGTTTCCCTTGTGGGCGAGCCGCACCCGTGTGGCTACATCCCGGTGTGTGTCTTTGTACTGTCTGGTTCTTTTAGAAGTTTGTTTTTTTTAGGGGTTAATACTTGTTTTTGTCTCTGTGGTGCGCTGAATGAGCACCATTGTGTGGTTTTCGCTGCAAAATTACATTAAATTTCGGAAAGAATAAAATAGATTGGGGAAAAAGTTATTATGTTGCGTGCCACTGCGTTGTTGCAATTGGGGCGAAGCAGTCTTGTTGCAGTGGCATAGTTATGTTGTCATGGTGGCAGAGTTCTCCCGCTGTGGTGGCAGAACTGTGGGGCGGCAGCGGCACAGTTCTGCCAGAAAAGCAGCAATGCAGTGCCGTCGGGGTGGCACTGCATTGCTGCGGTTGGAGTACTTGTGTGTCGGTGGATTTATAGCAAATCGAGCAGTCCGCTGGCGCGAACTGCGAGCGTGAGGAGCATGGCGTAGAAGCCGGCCAGCAGGTCGTCGGCCATGCAGCCCCAACCGCCGTGGATGTTCTGGTCCACCCAGCGGCAACCGAGGGGCTTGGTGATGTCGATGATGCGGAAGAGGAGGAAGCCGAGGGTGGCGAGGGTGACGGCTTGCCACGCGGGGCCATGGAAGAAGCTGACGGCGAGGCAGGCCATCCAGGTGCCGAGGGGTTCGTCGATGACGACGGCTCGCGGGTCTTCGCCCCAGTAGCGTTCCATCACGTTGGTGGTCCAGATGCCCACGAGGGTGGTGCCGATGAGCAGGGCGAGGGTGGCTATGAGGAGGGCTGTGGGGGACAGCACGCTCCAGAGGGCCAGCCAGATGAGCAGAGCCAGGAGGGCTGCATACGTGCCTGGCGCGCCGGGAATGAGTCCTGTGCCCAGGCACGTTGAGAGGAGAACGTGAAGCCAGGGGGCTTCACCCAGTTGTTTGTTGTTGTTGTTACTCATGGCGGATGGCTTCGATGGGGTCCATGTTGGCGGCTTTCTGCGCGGGGATGTAGCCGAAGAGCACGCCGATGATGACGCAGACGAGGAAGGAGACGTAGATGGACCAGGCTGGTACGCTGGAGGGCATTCCGAAGGCTGGCACTATCCACTGGCTGGCACTGATGCCCAGCAGGATGCCGAGCAGTCCGCCCGTCAGCGAGATGATGACGGACTCGATGAGGAACTGGAGGGAGATGACGGCTCCGGTGGCTCCCACGGCCATGCGCAGGCCGATTTCCTTGGTGCGCTCGGTGACGCTGACCAGCATGATGTTCATGATGCCGATGCCGGCCACGAGCAGGGAGAAGGCGGCTGCCACGACGAGGATGAGTGTGACGGTGTCCATGGTGGAGGACATGGTCTCCATCATTTCGGCCTGTGAGCGGATGGTGAAGTCGTCTGCTGCTTCGCCTTTCAGCTTGTGGTTCTCGCGCAGAATCTGTGTGAGTTCCTCGATTGCAGCATCAGAGAGTTCCTCGGTGATGGCCGAGCAGACGATGCTGGAGAAGTAGGTCTGTGCGGCAATGCGCTTCATGACCGTGGTGTAGGGGGCGATGATGACGTTGTCCTGGTCCATGCCCCAGTTGTTGTAGCCTTTGGACTTCAGCACGCCTACGATGCGCATGGGGATGGACTTGAAGCGGATGGTCTTGCCGATGGGGTCTGCGCCCTCGCCGAAGAGTTCGGTGACGATGGTCTTGCCCACGACGGCTACTTTGGCTGCCTTGTGCACGTCTTCTTCGGTGAAGCAGTCGCCGCGCTCGATGGTCCACAGCTTGATGTCGAGGTATTCGGGGCTTTCGCCATAGACGGTGGTGTTGGTGTTGTTGTTGCCGTAGATGACTTGGCCACCCGATGTGACTTCGGGCGAGACATTGGTGACGTATTTCTTTTCAGCCATGATGCGCTGGTAGTCGGCCATTTTCAGTGTCTGCATACTGGAGGGGTCTTGGCGTACACCGCCACGCATGTCGGCTCCGGGGCGGATGGTCAGCAGGTTGGTGCCCATGGTGGAGAGTTCCTTGCGGATGCTTTCTTTCGAGCCTTGTCCGATGGCCATCATGATGATGACGGCTGCCACGCCGATGATGATGCCCAGCATGGAGAGGAAGGAGCGCATCTTGTTGTTGGCTACAGCGTTGATGCTTACTTTGAAGAGGTTGAGTATGTTCACGGGGAATTAGGAATTAGGAATTAGTCATCTTGTGGTTTGGGCAGTGCTGCCAGTGCTTCGGCTGCCGACTTGATGTTGAGGTTGATGGTGTCTTCGCGAATCTTGCCGTCGCGCAGGTTGATGTTGCGGCTGGAGTATTCGGCAATCTCAGGGTTGTGGGTGACGAAGATGATGGTGTGTCCCTGCTTGTAGAGTTCCTGGAAGAGCACCAGCATTTCGAATGAAGTGCGTGTGTCGAGGTTACCCGTCGCTTCGTCGGCCAGCAGCACGGCAGGGTTGTTGACCAGGGCACGGGCAATGGCTACGCGCTGCATCTGTCCGCCCGACATCTGGTTGCTTTTGTGCTCCAGACGGTCGCCCAGCCCTACGGCCTGGAGTGCCTTGATAGCGGCTTCGCGGCGTTGGCGGGCATTGTACTTGTTGTTGTACATGAGGGGGAGTTCTACGTTTTCTACGGCTGTGGTCTTGGCCAGCAGGTTGTAGTTCTGGAAGACGAAGCCAATCTTGCGGTTGCGCAGCTTGGCTCGCTGGTTTTTCGTCATGCGGCGGACGGGCGTTCCGTCCAGGAAGTATTCGCCGCTGGTGGGGGTGTCGAGGCAGCCCAGCTGGTTGAGCAGGGTGGATTTGCCCGAACCCGATGTGCCCTGGATGGTCACAAATTCGCCTTCGTATATCTTGAAGCTGACACCGCGCAGGGCTTTCACCGTCTCGCTGCCCACTTGGAAGTAGCGTTTGACGTTTTGCAGCTCGATGACAACTTTTCGGGAGTCTGTTTGTTCTGGCATAGCGGGTTTATTTTTTGTTGTTGTTCTTGTTGTTGCGTGGCTTTGGCATGAAGGGGTTGCTGGCTTTTTCTTCTTCCTGCTCTTCACCCTCGTTGATGTTAAACTCGGTGATGACCTTTGTGCCCTCGTCAATGCCGCTCAGAATTTCGGTCAGCGTGCCGTTGGTAGTGCCAACCTCTACGGCATGAGCCTTGAAGGTATTGCCCTCCAGTGTCCACACTTTGCTGGCGGCTTCGCAGTCCTCGATGGTCTGGTCTTTGCCCGTGATGGCCTCGTTGGGCATGAAGCGGAGAGCCTTGGTTGGCACGGCCAGCACATTGTTCTTCTCCAGCGTGAAGATGGTCACGTTGGCGGTGAGTCCGGGTTTCAGCTTCAGGTCGTTGTTGGGGGCAGAGATGACCACTTCGTAGGTCACCACATTGCTTTCGGTTGTGGCTTGCTGACGTACCTGTGTCACTTCGCCTTCAAAGGTGTCGTCGGGGAAGGCATCTACGGTGAACGAAACGCGCTGCCCCTCAATCACGCCGCCAATGTCGGCTTCGTCAATGTCGGCAATGACGCGCATGTTGGTCAAGTCTTGGGCGATGATGAACAGGGTAGGGGTGGTCATGGCAGAAGCCACGGTCTGACCCTCTTCCACTTCTTTCGACAGCACAACACCGTCGATTGGGGCAGTGATGGTGGCGTAGCCCAGGTTGGTCTGTGCCTTCTGCACGGACTGCTGCTGAACCTGCACGGTCTGTATGGCTTTCTCGTAGGAAAGCTTGGCACTTTCATAGTCGTTGGCACTGACCAGTCCCTTTTCGTACAGTGTCTTGTAGCGTTCATAGTTGGCTTTTTGGTAAGCCAAGTCTGACTTGGCATTCGACAGGTTGCTCTGTGCACTGGCCAGTTCGCTCAGCAGGTTGGTCTTGTCCAGCTCGGCAATGACCTGCCCCTTGTGCACTTCGCTGTTGTAGTCCACATAGATTTTGTCGATGATACCGCTGACCTGCGTACCCACTTCCACTTTGGTCACAGGTTCGATGGTGCCAGTGGCAGTGATGCTGGTCGAGATGTTTTGCCTTTCGGCAGTGGCTGTGTTGTAGGTTACTTTCGTTTCTTTTGAGCAGGATGCCAATACTGCAATGAAGAGTGCGATGTATAATGAATGAAGTTTCATAAGTCGGAAAAATTAAAAGTTATAAGATTAAATGGCTGTTTCCTTATACAAGAATGTTAGAATGATAGGTTTTCTCCTGCATAGAATTTCAGCAGGGCCTGATTCAGCAAGGCCGTGTATTTGGTTTGCAAGACTTGCTGTTCGGCCTGTAGCAGGTTGTTCTTGCCTGTGGTGAGTTCCACGATGTTCTTCAGTCCGCAGTTGAATTGCTCGCTGACCAGCCTGTAGCTTTCCTGCATACTCTCTTTGTTCTTCTTGGCATAGACGTATTGCTGCTGCGATGTGGTGGCATCGAGCCAGTACTTTTCTATCGAACTGTAGAGGGTTTTCTGTTTGTCCTGCAAGGCCAGTTCGTTGGTTTGCTTCGTGAACTTGGCTTTGCGGATGGCGGTGCGGGTAGAGAGGTTGTCGAAGATGGGCACGGAGAGTGTCAGTCCCAGTGCATTCGACAGGTTTGTCTTGATTTGTGTGCCAAACCCTGTTTGCTGGCCGCTTGAATTGCTGCTGCCAATGCTGGCTCTCAGGCTCAGCGTGGGCATGTAGCCTGTGCGAGCCGAGCGGATAGACAGGTCTGCGGCCTCAATGCTTAGCTGGCCTTGCTTGATTTCGGGCCGAGTCTGCAATGCTGACGCATAGACGGCAGATTTTTCAGGGATGAGGCTAAGCACCTCGCTGTCTGTCACGCTGGGTATGGCCACCTCGAAGTCCTCATCATCATGCAGTTCCAACAGTTGCTTCAGTTGCAGCTTGTAGTTGGCCAGCTGACTTTGGGCATTGACCAGCGAATACTTGTCTTTATCCACTTGTGCCTCCAGCTGCACTTGGTCCACACGGGCCAGACTGCCCACTTCCACCATTGCCTTGGCGCGGTCGGCTTGCAGTTGAGATGCCTTCACGATTTCCTCGTTGACATGCACGGCTTCCGTTTCATAGAGAATCTGTACATACAGCTGTGCAATCTTCTCCTGAATGGTGTTGGCCTGTTGTTCCTCACTCAGTTCGTTGGTTTGCTCTGTCAGTCTGTTCTGCTTGATGGTCATGCGGTTTTTGTTGCCGTTCCACACCGTCCAGTTGGCATTGATGCCATACGAGCCGTTGTAGGTCCATTTTTTCGAGCTGGTTGTCATCGAACCGTTGGTCAGGTCGATGGTCGATTCACTGAACGGACGGTAATTCATGTTTTGGTTTGTGCTGAACGACACCGACGGAAACAAGGCAGAGCGGCTTTGCAGCACATCCTCATGGCTCTGCTGAGTCTTGATCTGTGCTTGCCGCAGGCTGATGTTGTTTGCCAGTGCATAATCAATGCACTCCTGCAAGGTCCATGTTTTTGCCGAAGCCATGTTCCCTGTCAGGAGTGCCACTGAAAAAGCGGTGATAAATTGCTTTCCTTTCATAAATATATAAATCAAAAAAACTTTCTCAAGCTTAGACTTTCATGTCACATCGCAGGTTTAATCCCTCTGTGCGTGAAAAGAATGTTAAAAAAGAAAAGGAAGCAGTCGGGCTATAAGCCGGGTTCTGTAAGACTTCTTCAATCGCAGAAATACATCTTGCCGAAAGTTTCAGTCCTGTTCGTCATTTATCCACGACGTGTGTCACCACACGCCTCCAGCGTTCTACCCTCTACCTCGGGCGGGCTACCCTCAAACGGCAGTTTACATGAACTTGCAGCTCCCAAGGTGCACAGCCAGTGTGTCACCACACTGCTGGTGGGCTCTTGCCCCACCTTCTCACCCTTACCCTGCACACAGAGACAAGTATGCGGGGCGGTTGTTTTCTTCTGCACTACTCAACCCTCGCGGACTGCTTCTACATTAGGAAGTGGGATGCCCTGTGCTGCCCGGACTTTCCTCTCCCTCCGCACGGAATGTGCATCGGCAGCGACGAACCGTCCGACTGCTTCCAAGGCGCAAAGGTACGATTTTTTGTTGAGATACAAAGCCTTTGACCTTTACTTTTTTCTTTATTTCTGCTTCTTGCCCTTCTTCTGAATGCGCAGAATGGCCACGGTGTAGCCGGGCAAGTCGAGTTTTGTGGATTTGTCGATGTTGACCGTCCGGGTCTCGTTGGTGTCCCACTGGCGCTTGCTGTTGGGGTTGTTGGCGCAGCTGAGCAGGGTGAGTTGAGCCGTCGGGCTGTACTGGGCTGGGTCGAAGTCTGGGCCGAGGTTCAGCGTGACGGTGTTCTGCTTGTCAACGACACTGACCAGCTTGACGATGATGTCGCCCGTCTTGGAGTCGATGACCACGGAGTTCCTGACGCGCAGGTCGAGGTCGTCCGGCTCGTAGATGTCATCGTAGCCAATGTATTTTGCCTCCAGCTTGGAATACACATACTCATCGCCAGCATTCTGGCCAAAGGCACGGTGCACAAAGTAGTTGCAAGTGGGCTTCAGCTTTGTGCCTGTGAAGTAAATCATGTCGGGATTCCAGTTGGTGTGTCCCTCTCTGGCCAGCAGCGGGGCATAGCTCGACATCACTACTACGTCCGCATTGCGCTCCACGTTGGTCAGGTAGAGAGCCTCCACCAGTGCATTGGTGATGTAGTTGCCCTTCGATGCCCATTCGCCCAGATAGACTTTTGTGCCCGTGCGCGAATAGTTGTCGTAGTAGTCCTGGTGGTGGAAGTACCAGCCAGGCGTGTTGTAGTAGTGTTCATCCACAATCTCAATGCCGTGTTCCTTGGCGTACTTCCAGCCATATTCATAATCGCTGCCTTCCCAGAAGGGGCCTACTGTGCCAACGACGGTAATTTCTGGATGTGCCTTCTTCACGCCGTCAATGAGGTAGAAGTAACGCTCCTTGAAGGTGTCGCTGATGAGGTCCTCGTTGCCAATGCCCAGATACTTCAGGTTGAAAGGCTTGGGGTGGCCAGCTTCGGCACGCAGACGTGCCAGCGGGCTGGTTTTGGCATCGCCGTTGGCCCATTCGATGAGGTCGAGCAGTTCTTGCAGGTAGCTTTCCATCGTCAGCGGCTTTCCATTATATATATAAGGTGAAGGCTTTCCGTTCAGGTCTTTTTCAAAGGGAATGCCGCCTTGCTGTCCGTTGCCGCCACGCCATGAGTTCTGGCAGGGCACACCGGCAGCCAGCACGGGCAGTGGCTCGGCACCGATGTCCTCGCAATACTGGAAGTATTCGTAGAAGCCCAGTCCGCGTGACTGGTGGTAGTTCCAGATGTTCATGTCGGGCTGGCGTTCCCACAGCGGGCCGATGGTGGCCTGCCAGTGGTAGATGTTGTCAATGCCCTGTCCGTGGGAGGCACAGCCGCCGGGGAAGCGGACAAAGCGCGGGTGCAGGTCGGCAATCATTTCGGCCAGGTCACGGCGCAGCCCATTCTTGTGACCCTTGTAAGTATCTTGCGGGAAAAGGCTGACGAAGTCGATGTCCACCTCTCCGGCTTTTAGTGGTTCAATGACGAGTGCTGCCTTGTCTGCGTTGGCCTTGGGCGTGAGCACGGCTTTCAGCTGTTGCCAGTTCTTCTGGTTGGTAGAGAACGTGGTCTCGGCCAAGGTCTGGCCGTCGGCACGCAGACTGACGCGCACCTTGTTTGTGCCGCGCAGGAAGAAGCTGAAGTCGTATTTCGCTCCCTGTTTCAGGGGAATGCCGTCGAAGCCCTCGTTCAGAAGCAAGGCTCCGGGCTGGGTCGTATGGAGCTGGACGTAGTGTTTGTTGTTAGAGTGGATGGGGTCGGCGGTGTTGATGCTCCATTCCGCCCCGCTGCCCTCCAGTCGCCACGCCGTCTGAGCGTTCCAGCCCTTGTGGTCGTCGCCCGTATATTCAAAGTCGCGGTTCTGCACCAGTTCGGCATAGAGTCCGCCGTCAGCGGCATAGCTGATGTCCTCGAAGAAGATGCCGTAGAGGTTGGGACTGATGGCCTTGCGGTCGCTGAGGTCCACGTCAATGGTCGTGACGAACTCCTTGGCCAGTTTCGAGACCTTGTCGCTGCTGATGATGTTCTCGCGCTCGTCTGCTGCATTCTGCTGGGCCAGCTTTGCACGCTGGAGCAAGCCTTCAAGGTCACGGTAGGGAATACGCAGCACGTTCTGCTTGCTGACTTTTGCCAGCTTTTCTTTTTCAGCTTCAAACCGTGCTGCGGGTAGTGTGGGGTAGTCCTGTGGTTTCCAGAGCACAAGATTTTCCGACTCGGTAATGGCCACTTGTGGATTCTTGGGACTGGGGATAAACTCGGCGTAGTATTTCTTGCCATCGTAGCGCAGCACCACAGAGTGCAGCTTCTTCTCGCTGCCCCAGGGACCGTAGTCGCTGCTGAAGATGGTGTAGGGGATGTGTGTCCAGTGCTTCTGGTCTATGGAGTAGTCCAGTTGCAGGGGCATGGTGCCTTCTTTATAGGAAGGACGGATATAGACGGAGTCGGGATTATTGCCGCCAGCCATCATGCTTGCAGCGAAAAGGCTGTGAAGAAGGAACAATTTGATTTTCATGGTTCTTGCGGTTTTTACGTTTATTCTATTACATTAAACGTGCAGTTGATACTTCCCATGGATGATGGGTCAAGATAGGGACTATCCCCTGCGTATGCAGCCATCATCTTGCCAGAAACAGTCAGCGTGAATGTGCCCACAGAGTCGGGAGCCTTGAAGGTTTCGCTGAACGAATTGACTGGAGCATAGCGAGCCGTTTCGCCCGAAAGGAGAGTCTTGCCGTTCAGTCCTGTGACGGCGTACTTGTAGGTGCCGCCAATGTTCTCGCCGACCTCCTTGAACGTCACGGTGTAGGAAACGTCGGCACCCTTCTGGTAAGAAGCCGCATTGGTGACAACCTTGTCAAACGTGGGGGTGGTCGATGTACTCTTTTTTTCTGAGCAGCTGGTCATCAGCATGGTGGTGCTTAAAAGCATGGCCAAAGCCGCCGTTTGTTTCGTTTTTTCCATAATAATCAGTGTGAAAGTTTGCTTTTGATGGACAAAGTTATTGCTTTTTAATGAAAAAAAGGTAACTTTGCGGCAAAATTAACACAATTAAAACGGATTTTAGCCAATTAGCATTATGTTTAGCGGAATCGTAGAAGAGTTTGCAACGGTCGTTGCCATAGAGAAAGACCAAGAGAACATGCACTTCACCCTGACCTGTTCCTTTGTGGACGAGTTGAAGATAGACCAGAGCGTGGCCCACAACGGCGTGTGCCTCACCGTCGTAAAGATTTCGGACGGCAAGTATGTTGTCACAGCCATGAAGGAAACGCTCCTGAAGTCCAACCTGGGACTCCTGAAGGTGGGCGACAAAGTAAACGTAGAGCGTTCCATGCTGATGAACGGTCGGCTGGACGGCCACATCGTGCAGGGGCATGTTGACCAGACAGCCGTCTGCACCGACGTGCAAGACCAGCAGGGTTCCTACACCTACACCTTCCACTACACCTTCGACAAGGAAATGGCTCGCAAGGGCTACCTCACCGTGGACAAGGGCAGCGTCACCGTCAACGGCGTGAGCCTCACCGTGTGCAACAGCCAGGACGATTCCTTCCAGGTAAACATCATCCCCTACACCTACGAAAACACCAACTTCCACCAGATTCAGGTTGGCACCAAGGTCAACCTGGAGTTTGACATCATCGGGAAATACATAGCACGATTACAAACTATTAACTAACCCTTTTTTCATTATGAAGAAAACCCTATTAACCTTCTCCATGCTCCTGCTGGCCATGGCTGGCAAGGCACAGAGTGCCAGTGTGACATGGAGCCTGAGCGACAAGGACAACCTGAGCCAGGCAGAAGTGACAGGCGAAACCAACAACCTGTCGAACAGTTTCACGCTGGGCAGCAACATCGGGGCTACAGCCACCATGACCGGAACAAACGCCGACGAGGGCTATACTGCCGTGAGCTACGACCCCTCCTTCACCACCTTTACACCCACGACACGTGCTACAGGCAAGACTGCCGGACACTGCATCGAGCTGAGCGTAACCTCGCAGACGGGCCACACCTTCAAGCCCACCACCATTGCCTTCGATGCAGCCAAGGTAGGCACCGACGGCGGAAAGGTGGATGTCTATTACCAAGTGGGCACAGGCACAGAGACAGCCATTGCCACAGGGCTCTCTCCCCTGCGCAACAAGATTACCGCTTCCAACTCCACGGGCTACACCCACTATGAGTACAGCCTCGGCGATGTCATTGCCAAGGGGCAGGCCTTCCGACTCTACCTTTATATATATGAGTTGAACGGAACAGACAACGCCAACCCCAAGGCCATTGGCTTCCGCAATGTCAGCATCACTGGAGCCGTGGATGAAAAGATTTTCGACGTGAGCCAATTCGTCTCGGCCTTCACCTGCCAAGGGAAGACTTCTGCCGACGGCCCTGCTGAAATCGACCTCTTCGACCTGACCAAGGAACTGAAGAACGGCGGCCTGGCCACCTACGGCACGAAGCTCTACGGCGACCCCACCGACTTCAATGTGGTCTGCAACGACGGCTACACCGCCACCGTGGATTACTCTGGCCATGTTGCCATCGTGAAGATATACAACGAAAAGGAACAGGTGTTCTACTTTGAAACCCTCTTCACCGTAACCAATCGTCAGCCCAAGCCGGCAGCCACTCCGCTGAAGCGCGGACTCATGGCCGTGAGCCTTTCGGGGGCTGGCATGGGCAACGGAAACCTTGTCAGCTGGCGGCACCGCGAGGCCGACGGCACAGGCGTGAAGTATAAGCTCTACTATGGCTCTTCGACCAATCCATCCATCAAACTGAACAGCGGCAAGTACATTACCGACAAGACCAACTTCCTCCACACCTCTGGCACAGCCAACCACCGCTACAAGCTGGAGGTCTATGACAAGTATGGCAACCTGCTCGAAACAGAGATTTCCGAAAAGGCTTGGGCCAACCAGACGAAGACCATCAAGACTTCCACTCCACCAAATTCAGCCGAAGGTGCTACCTATACGCCCAACGATGCCAGCTTCTGCGACATGGACGGCGACGGCGAATACGAAATCATCCTCAAGTGGTCGCCCTCCAACGAGAAGGATGCTGCCAGCAGCGGCACAACCTCAGAGGTCATCTTCGACTGCTACAAGCTCGACGGCACGCAGCTCTGGCGCATCCACATGGGTCCCAACTTCTTCACCAGTGCACACACCATCCAGTTCATTGCATGGGACTTCGACGGCGACGGCTACGGCGAATTTATGTGCAAGACAGGCCCTGGCACCATCGACGGCGAGGGCAATTACGTGATTATGAATGGCGACGACCCCACAGCCAACTGGCTCAACAGCCGTGGCAAGCAAGTGGAAGGTCCCGAATACATCACGGTCTTCGACGGCATGACGGGTGCAGAACTCTCCACCATTCCCTATCACACCAACTATGCAGCTGGTTCAAACTACTGGGGCGACAGCAACCAGAACCGTTCTGAACGCTACCTCGCAGCCATCGCCTGGCTCGACGGTGCCGACAAGAACCCCAGCCCCATCTTTGCCCGTGGCTACTACAGCGGAGCCTTTGTCGGTGCTTACGACTGGGACGGCGTGCAGCTGAAGGAGCGTTGGGTCAGCCGCAACACCACCAAGGGACAGGGACTCTGGGGCGAAGGTGCGCACTGGATTTCTGTCGGCGACTGCGACGGTGACGGCAAGCAGGAAATCGTCTATGGTTCAGCAGCCCTCGACGACGACGGCAGTCTGCTCTACCGCACAGGTCTTGGCCATGGCGACGCGCTCCACCTGGGCGACCTCATCCCGGAGCGCGAGGGCATGGAACTCTTCATGGTACACGAGGAAAAGCCTTACGGCTACGACCTGCGCGATGCCAAGACGGGTGAACGTCTGCTCTACAAGACTGCTGGCAGCGACACAGGCCGTGGGTTGGCTGCCCACTTCGACTCTTCTTCTCCCCACTCGCAGTTCCTCTACAGTGCAGCCGCAGGCATGTACGATTGTCTCGACGGCTCTGAGATAGCCCCCACTTGGGCCATTGGCAGCAGCGGTGCTGGCATCAATAACCGCATCTACTGGGACGGCGACCTCTACGACGAGTTCTTCGACAAGAGCATCATTGCCCACTGGAACCCCACAGGCAAATACTTCGACCGCTACAAGTTCAACAACGGCAACTACGTCTGGGGCAAACTCAACAACAGCAGCAAGAACAACCCCTGTGTGCTGGGCGACCTCCTTGGCGACTGGCGCGAGGAAATCGTCACATGGAACGAAAGTGACAAGTCTCTCTACATCTGCGCCACCAGCTACACCACGGACTACCGCATCCCGCACCTGATGGACGACCTCAACTACCGTGCTCAAGTCATCAACCAGAACTGCGCCTACAACCAGCCGCCTCACCTCTCGTTTGACCCCGCTGTGAAGTATGCCGGCAACCCCAACCAGGCTGTGCAGGAAGACCTCGAACCAGAGCCGGAACCAGAGCCACAGCCCGAAATCACATGGACGGAGAAGTACAAGATTGACTTCGAGGACGGCGACTACAGCATGTTCACCTTCAACGCCACCAAAGACGTGACACAGAGCATCGTCACCGAGGCCAATGGCACCAACTCTTACGAAATCTACACAACCGCCACTCGCACCGTGAATCTCGACCTCTCGCAGGTGGGCCTGGGCCAGTACGACCTCTACAAGTTTGAGTTCGACTGGGCAACAGGCGGTTCCAATACCGACCCCTCTACACTCACCGTGAAGGCCGACAACGCCGAGGGTCAGTTGCTCACTGTCAGCATTCCGCAGGGCTGGGCCACCATCGCCATGACCAGCGGAACCGACACCTTGGCCACTTACTACAATGCCCGTCCGCTCTCCACGCCCACCTCGCTGTTCCACTTCCAGTTTGTGGGTGGCGACGAAGGCGTATATCTCACAGTCACCAAGGATGAAACCATCTACGTTGACAGCGTGAAGATTTACGACACAGCCGCCCGCGTCACAGGCATCAACGAAGTGCTCGGTCGCAGCTACAACCACACCGTCTTCGACAACATCCAGTTCAGCACCTATCAGGCCGAGACACCGCAGCCCGAACCCCTCCTGGGCGACCTCGATGGCGACGGTCACATCACCATCGGAGACATCACCCTCCTCATCAGCATCTACCTTGGCGACACACCCGACGTACCCCTCGCTGGTAGTGCAGACCTCGACGGCGACCAGCTGATTACCATCCAAGATGTCACTCAGCTCATCGAAATCTACCTGAACGCCAATCCCGAACCAACGCAGGAATAGCCCCTGACGCATACAAACAGAACGTCAGCAAAGACCACAAGTGGGGAGCCACATCCCCGTCTGTGGTCTTTGCTTGTTCTCAGCCCTCAATTGGCCAAAGCAAACTGCACTGCGGTGATACCCTGACAGAGCTACATTCCAAACCTCACAGAAGAACAAAATTGCCAGTTTTGAGAAGCAAAACCACTCACGTCCGCAATGAAAGTTGACGCAACGGCGTTGTTTGTAAAAACAATGAGCGTTGTTTTCAAAAACAACGCCGTCGTTTATAAAAACAACGCCGTTGCGTCAACTTTTCTTGCCTACCAGAAAAAGAACGGATGGAAGCAATGCCAAAAAACACTCTCAATCAGGCTGAAGAAGCATCCCTGTCGGCGGCGGGCGGCACAGTTTTCCCTGAAGCAAATAGAGTTTTGGACACAGAGAAACAGAGGTGTCGGGGCAGTGAGGCAAACAACATAAATCTCAGTGCCTCTGTGTCTTTGTGTTTGGGTTTATTCAAAAAAAACTCCACATAATTTGTTTCTTTGTCTTCTTTTCCTTACCTTTGCCGCTGAATTTAAAAACATTTTGCCTATGGTATAAAACAACAAAACGAACTTAAAGACATATATAACGGAGCGTTAGCTTTTTGCCCTGTAATCTTGGAATCTGCAAATTCAAAGCCACTAAGGGACATAAAGATGTAACGTTCACGCTCGTTGGGCGTGGGCTTATACTTTATTTAGTGGCAGGTATTGCAGAACCTCAAGATACGATAAAGTCGGTTCCACGCCTTTGTTATATCCCTGCCTTTCCACCGCATTTTACTAACCACTATTATTTACAGCCTATGGAGCCGGGGCACAACAAATCAAAAACAGAAAAGAAAAACAATGAAAAAAATTTTGTCTTTCCTTATCGCTCTATTGGCAACCTTCCCTCTCCACGCAGCCGATGGCGATGTGTTTACCGCCACTATAAACGGCGGCATCAGTATGACATTCAAAGTGCTGAACGAAAGTCTGCAAACTATACAAGTGGGGAATGGAAGTTATGCCTGTATCCCTAAATCAACAATAGGAGCAATTACTATTCCTGGCACCATAAAGAAAAATGGGACTAATTATTATTATAAGGTCACAAGCATAGGAGAAAATGCCTTCGCACACTGTAGCGGCTTGACCTCGGTAACGATTCCAAGCGGCGTGACAGCCATCGGAAGTTATGCCTTCAATAACTGTAGCGGTTTGATTTCAATAACGATTCCAAGCGGCGTGACAGCCATCGAAAGATCTGCCTTCTCTGGCTGTATTTAGAGACCTCTAAACAACCACAAACAACGAAAAGCACATAGAGATAAATCTCTGTATATCAAACACTTTTAGTTTTTAACACTTCAGACTTGCTTTTTGGTGGTTCTCAAAAATCCGCTTATCTTTGCAACGCATTTCTACCGCGGAGAATTTTGAGGGCTTTTATTTTGCCATCTCGTGGACAGGGTTGACAAAGGTTGACAAGAGTGGACAACGGTTGA
>JAFTEV010000095.1 GCA_017453465.1 Bacteroidaceae bacterium
ATAGGTCATAAACAGCCCCAGCAGCAGGCGGAAGAATGTCTTTACGTACTTCATAATCAATTTTGTTTGTTAAGTCTAATTTATTAGTAATTCTTGATATAATTATACCCATTCAAAGTTTTCTTTCCCTGCACCGACCTCAAAATGACACTTGGCAATGCCCAAATCCGTCTTGGTATAGCCAATCATGGAGAACCCTTTCTTGGCATGCACCAGTTGTTCGCCATAGTAGCCAATGCGTTCATCCAGGTCGTCAGCCTTTTGGCCTGCCATCACAATATAATAGTTGACTCCACGGAACTTGCCGTATTTGGCCAATGTCCCCTGAAAGGCTTTTGGCTCGTTCAGGATCAGTTGTATGTGCAGATGGCCCTCACGATTCAATTCTGTGATTTTCTCTTCCAGTGCCTTGACTACTTCTGCAGCCAATGGCTGTTCATTGTACCCCCTCACACTGTGGCGGGCTTCGATAGCTTCTTGTATTGTCATTTCCGTTCCGATATACTTAATTAATGTTCTTTTTTAATAAAAGCGAATAAATTCGAGCGGCAAAATTACTCAATTTCAGCGAAATCTGAGGATTATTCACTAAATTTGTGCCATTATTTGAGAACAATTAAGGATATGAAGAAGATTTTGACCTGTTTATTGGCTGTGCTGGGGTTGAATACGGCATGTGGCCAGCAGAATTTTGAGAATACCGATGTGCAAGGGTTCGCAGAACTGATTGCAGATACGAATGTGGTGGTGCTTGATGTGCGGACTGCCGCTGAATTTGCAGAAGGGCATATCCAAGGGGCAATCCTGATTGACCAGGGACAGAGTGATTTTGTGGAGAAAGCAAAGACCACTCTGCCTACAGGCAAAACCATTGCTATCTATTGCCGCAGTGGTCGCCGTTCAGCCAATGCTGCCGGAAGACTGGCTGATGTCGGCTACAAGTGCGTTAATCTGAAGGGTGGCATCATGGCTTGGCAAGGAGCCAACATGCCTGTAACAACTAAATAGCAATGGGATTATGACAATACAGGAATTTAGGGATTACATGGCATCAGGCAAGCCTGTCATCGGAGGCTCGGATGTTCACATGATGTTTCGTTGTTTTGTCTATGACTGCGACGGGGCATAGCCGTATTGCTGTTTGAAGATACGGCTGAAATGGGTGGGATTCTCGAAGCCGAGGCTGTAGGCCACGTCGGCTACGGAGAAACTTGACGAGCGGAGCATCTGCTGGGCCTTCGACAGTCGCTTCTCACGAATCCAGCGGGCTGGCGGCGTGCCATAGATGTTCTGGAGCTCGCGCTTGAAACTCGACAGCGAACGGCCAGAGAGGTAAGCCAATTCGTCGAGGGAGATGGGCGACGTGTAGTTCGTTGGCTCTCGAAAAGACCCGTTTCTTCGGAGCCTTGTTTCTCGTAACTGACGCTTTGCGCCCGCCGGAGCAGAATCATCTCGTTCTTACCGACCGTCCACGACTGCCGTCAGCAAGTCAGTTTCACGCTTCCTCCCAGCACCACGTAGAGCAAATGCTGCTCGAGGAAGAACGTGCCTCGCTCGCCAGCCGTCACGATGCACTGGTCGATGATGCTGCCGCCGTCCAGTACCAGCGACGACGTTGTGCAGTCACCGCTAATCAGAGCCGATGGGAATTTTGTTATCTTCATTCTTTTATCAGTGTCGTCAAAACTTGCCTACAATCTCCATGAGCCTCTCATAAACTCGCTTGCCCAGCAGTTCGGCACCTTTGGCGTCAAAATGCAGCCGGTCGCGCTGTATGGTGGCATCCTCAATATCTACCACATGAAAGTCTGGGTCTTCTTGAGCAAGCCGGTGCAGAGCGTCTACCACCTGTGTACTTCGGTCTCGGCTCTTTAGCGAATAGGTTCCGCAGATGAAAGGTAGGTGGGCATATCGCTCATCGCCAGTCTTCTCCACGAGATAAGTGCGCACGTACGCCACAACGGCCTTCAGATTGTCGTAATAATGCGCGGCCATTTTCTTGTCGCTCTCGCCTTGATGCCAGAGGAAAGCCTTGATTTCATAGCCACCTTTTTGGTGAGATAACTCGTTGTCGATACATGCACCAATATTCTCGGTAAAAGCTTTCAGCAGCGACTTTCCTCCTTTGTCTGCAGCAGCGGTTGAGGCCAGGAATTCTGGTGATGCACTCCAGTGCATTTGGCTTGTACTTGTGCAGGCCGTATCAATGGCCGTGCCGCCAAGCGATTCTTTGACAACAAAGAAATCGCGCTTGATATGCTGGTCAATCAGATAGTAGACCACCGCATCATACCCCCACCGCTCCGTGTTGTCGGGCTTGGCCACCCGTGGCCAGTAGCGTTCGAAACGCCCGTTGCCGGAAATGGTGTCGCTGCCATACGACCACCAGCAGTGGCGATAGCCCCGTTCCTTAATGTAGGTCGGCAGTTCTGCATTACTCACACGACCGTCAGTATTTGACTGTCCCGCTGTAATAATCACTGCAACAGGCTTTCTCTTTGCAACCATTCCCATGCAGACGCATAGCAGCAGCAAACTCATAATGCACTTTGTTCTCATACGAATCTTGTTTTGTCTATGTCACTAATTGTCTGCAAAGTTACACATTTCCAAAGACATTTCGTGGGATTTAAAATATTTTAAGGGGTAGACTTGGCCACAACTGCACAAATCTGCCCCTTTTTGCGTATTACTTTTACTTCACGCTGTAAATCTTGCTCACAATCTTCCACTCACCGTTCTGCTCAGCCAGGGTGAACATATCGTTGAAGGTGGTCAGTTTGCTGAACGATGACGAGATGCGCACGAAGGCCACGTTGCCTGCAATGGTCACGTCCTCGACTGTGTAAGTCACCTCTTCCTCACCAGTCTGCTCCAGCACGTCGAAGAGGGCATTGATGGGTACGGTGGTAATCACGCCCTTCTCTACCCACGACATGGTGGCTTCCTTCGTGAAAGCCTTCTCACCCAGTTCACGACTTGCCTTGCGGCCTGCTTCTGCATAAAGCTCAATGGCATTCAAGATGCCCTGTACGGTTTCATTCTGTTTCATTTTAGTTCCTTTGCTTTAAAAATTTGACGCTGCAAAGGTACGACGATTCCGCCAAACAGACTTTTCTATTTAGTTCAACTTTTCTTTCCGTTTAGTCCAAAAACTGTAACATTGCATCACCGATTACTTGCTTCCATAAACGCCTTGCGGTCTTTGACGGTGTCGCTGAGGTTGTTGAGGGCCCAGCCGACGAGGTTGTGGATGTGGGACACTCAGGAAATAGCGGGTCGAGGACTTGATTCTTCATTTATTCTTCATCTATAATGTTATAGCGTCCAGGCTTGCGGGGCTTCTCTTTCGGGTAGTCGCCTTTGCAATAGCCCAGCAGCACGAAGTAGCGGGCGACGTAGCCGAAGGGTACGCCCCACTAGTATATCAACTGGTGGCCGTAGTCGCTGTCGAAGGTCTCTTCGCCACGGGCTATGATGCAGCTGCTGATGCCGAGTTCTGTGGCTGCCAGCACCATGTTCTCCGCATAGCAGAAGGCATCTGGAATGCTGTAGAGGAAATTACCCTGGGCGAAGATGACGCACACCGTGGGGGCATAGAGTCCTGCCTCGATGATACGCTCCAGGTCTTCCCTGGGTATCTGCCGTTCCTCGTATTTGCGGATGGAACGGCGGTAACGGATGAGTTCAAATAAATCCATACGCTTAATCTAATCTTACTATCGCTTCCGCAGGACAGTTCTCGAAGCAGTTGCCACAGTGGAGGCAGTGCTCGGGCTGGATGCGATAGGGTTCGCCCTCCTGACTTCGTCGATGCGTCACCCAAAATGCCTCACAAGTTTCTCTAAGTCGAAAAGTGGCTGTATAATCTTCTGCTCATCTGTCAGGAATAGTGTTCTTCTTGCAGTTCCTGCAACTCCGTCCGTCTTGATGTCAATGC
>JAFTEV010000064.1 GCA_017453465.1 Bacteroidaceae bacterium
AGCCCCGGGGTTCCACCTCTTCCCATCCCGAACAGAGAAGTTAAGCCCGGGCGCGCCGATGGTACTGCACCGCAATGCGGGAGAGTAGGTCGCCGCCTTCTTGAGGGGGTTCCCCGGCAGAAATGCCGGGGAACCTCTTTTGTTTGTTTTCAAGAGCTTTTATTATCAGCTTTCTCTTTTTGAAACAGTAGGAAGCGTTGGATTTTGTTGGTATTTATGTTTGAACGTGTTCAAAATATAAAGTATATTCTGATTTTAGCAGCTATTTTTATAGCTGTGGGTTCGCTCTTGATTTCTAACTATTTGATCTCTGACCTTGAAAAGGAGGAACGGAACAGGATGGAGATTTGGTCAGAGGCAATGCGTTCTTTAAATACCGCCGATGAAAATACAGACTTGAATCTTGTGCTCAAGGTTATCAATGGTAACCATACGATTCCTGTAATCGTTGTGGACAAGGGTGGAAATGTTTTAACCTATCGTAATATCAGTAAAACTTTTAGGGCGAAGGATGATTCTTTGTCGTACATTTCTAATTTGGCTACAAAATGTAAAGCTGCAGGTAGAGACATCCGTATCGATATACCTACAGATGTGGATAAGGAAGATTATATAACTATCTGCTATGAAGAATCTGTGATACTGAAGAGATTGGCTGTTTATCCATACGTGCAGATGGGTGTTGTGTGCATCTTTGTTATTATTTCTATTTTTGCTTTGTTTGCTGCAACGAGGGCTGAACAGAATAAGGTTTGGGTCGGTTTGTCGAAAGAAACGGCTCATCAGCTTGGCACACCTATATCTTCTCTAATGGCATGGAACGAAGTGCTGAAAGAGATGTATCCTGATGATGCTTTGATTCCCGAAATGGAGAAAGATGTAAAACGCCTTGAACGTATTGCTGAACGTTTTTCAAAAATTGGCTCTATTACTGAGCCTAAGCCTGAAGATATTGTTGAGGTATTGAATAGGGTGGTTGCTTACATGGAAAAACGTGTCAGCAAGAAAGTTAAAATCACCACCCATTTCCCTGCTGAACCTGTGATTGTGAATCTTATTTCCAGTTTGTTTGAATGGGTTGCTGAGAATCTGTTCAAAAACGCTGTGGATGCAATGGGCGGTACTGGTTCTATAGATGTTTTTCTGGATGAAACAGAGCAATTTGTTTGTATAGAAGTTTCAGATACGGGGAAGGGTATTCCTAATGGTAAGTTCCAGTCTGTGTTTAAACCTGGTTACACCACAAAGGAACGTGGATGGGGGCTTGGGCTGTCTCTGGCGAAACGTATCGTAGAAGAGTATCATAAAGGAAAAATCTATGTAAAAGATTCAAAGATTGGTGTAGGAACTACGTTTAGAATTGAAATACCGAAGGCGTGAATTTGACTACAAAGTTTGTTTCTATGCTTTTTAAACTGATATAAGATAAAAAAAACACGCTAAAATATTAATCTTTCAGTAAAAAGTCGTAAATTTGCACCTCAAATGAGTGTTTTGGATTCTTATAAGGTTGATTTGTTGAGTTCCCATCTCCAAGGAGCCACTTGGGAGTGGCTCATAGGCGATAGCTTTTTTACGGCTATTGATGGGGTCGTTAAGCGTGGAAACATTCAAACGAAGGTAGAATGTGTCAACGCGGGATCAATTTTTAAGTTCCGTATATGCTCAACAGGAATGGTTATTGTTCCGTGCGACCGGTGTCTTGAAGACCTCGAATTGCGGATTGAGACGAAAGACGAAATCGCCGTGAAGCTGGGCAATGAGTATTCTGATGATGGTGACTGTGTTGTCGTACCTGAGACGGAAGGTTATATCAACCTTGCACAGTACATCTATGAATTTATAGTCCTAAGCATGCCAATTACGTGTACTCACGAACCTGGGAAATGTGACGAAGCGATGATGCGGGAACTCAGCAAGCATCAGGCTGCCCGAAGCAGTCAAGAGGGTGATGGCGACTATGATTCAAAGGCGGATGACGCTCCTGTTGATGAGCGCTGGTCTGTACTAAAGAACTTAATTAATAATTAATATCTTGCAAAGGAGTGCGCACACTTCTTGCAACCAAAACAAAAACTTAATTATGGCACATCCTAAAAGAAGACAGTCAAAGACTCGTACAAGAAAAAGAAGAACTCATGACGTAGCTGTGGCACCGACACTTGCTATTTGTCCAAATTGCGGCGAATTCTACGTATATCACACTGTATGTCCTGCATGTGGTTATTATCGTGGCAAGGTTGCAATTGTTAAAGAGGCAGCAATCTAATTTAAAAATTCGTTTCTCTCTATGGGAAAAATAAATGCCGTTATTACCGGTGTTGGCGGATGGGTTCCAACCTACATTCTTGACAACGATGAAATGTCCACCATTGTTGATACAAGTGATGAATGGATTATGGAACGCATCGGCGTTAAAACACGTCACATTCTTAAGCCAGAAGAAGGTGTCGGCACTTCGTTTATGATGAGCAAAGCTGTAAGGCAATTGCTTGATAAAACAAAGGTTGATCCTGATACGATTGAGGCTGTGATTTGTGCGACGACAACACCCGACTATCATTTCCCTTCTACAGCTTCGCTGGTTATCGGCAATGTCGGACTGAAGCGAGCTTTCGGATTCGATATGGAAGCAGCATGTGCGGGTTTCTTGTATGCAATGGAAACAGCGGCAGGATTTATTCGTAGTGGTCGCTATAAGCGGCTCGTTGTTTGTGGAGGCGACCACATGTCCTCCATGACGAACTACGAAGATCGTAACACATGTCCAATCTTTGGCGACGGTGCTGCTTGCGTAATGATGGAAGCAACAGAGGAGGATTATGGCCTGATGGATAGCTATCTGCGTGTTGACGGCCAAGGCTACGACAATCTTCACATGGCGGCAGGTGGTTCAGCACGGATGCCGAGCCATGAGACAGTTGATCAGCGGCTTCATTTCGTTTATCAAGAGGGCAGAGCTGTGTTTAAGCATGCTGTGACCGACATGTCGGATGCTGTGGCAACCATCGCCGAGCGCAACCACCTCACCAAAGACGACATCGCCTGGGTAATACCTCATCAGGCAAATGTTCGTATCGAAAGTGCTGTAGCTCGCCGTATTGGTGTCAGTGAGGATCACGTAATGATTAACATTGACCACATGGCAAATACCAGTGGTGGCACTTTGCCACTTTGCCTTTGGGAATACGAACCTCTGCTGAAGAAAGGTGACAAACTCATCTTCACCGCATTTGGTGCAGGTTTCACATGGGGCGCAAGCTATATGGTATGGGGATATGATGGCAGCAAATTTGCTGACACCCCAGCCGAATTCTACACGGAAGGAAAAATTAGCCGCGCCGAGTGGTATGCAAAACGAGGTTTGTAACCAACTTCCCCTGAAGTTATAAATTAAAAGTTAAAAGTTAAAATGCCATGCGGAATGTCTGTGTATTGCGCAAGCTCATTTTAATTTTTAACTTTTAACTTTAAAAAAGCACCATGCACAAATCAGGCTTTGTAAATATTGTGGGCAACCCCAACGTGGGTAAGTCCACGCTGATGAATCTCCTTGTGGGCGAGCGCATCTCCATTGCGACCTTCAAGGCACAAACTACGCGCCACCGCATCATGGGCATCATCAATGATGAAGAGGCCCAGATTGTTTTCAGCGACACACCAGGTGTGCTGAAGCCCAATTACAAATTGCAGGAGTCCATGCTGGCTTTCTCCGAAAGTGCATTGCAGGATGCTGATGTCTTGCTCTATGTCACCGACCCCGTAGAGAAGGTTGACAAGAACAGCGGCTTCCTGCAGAAAGTGCAGCGCATGGACGTGCCCGTACTCGTGCTCATCAACAAGATTGACCTCACCAACGAGAAAGATCTTGTTACGCTTGTCGAACAGTGGCACGAAACACTGCCCAAGGCCGAAATTCTGCCCATCTCAGCCCTCCACAAATTCAATGTCCAGCCTGTGCTTCAGCGTATCAAGGAGTTACTGCCCGAATGTCCGCCTTATTTCGATAAAGATCAACTGACCGACAAGCCAGCCCGATTCTTTGTTTCCGAAATAATTCGTGAAAAAATTCTACTCTATTATGACAAGGAAATCCCTTACAGTGTGGAAGTAGGCGTAGAAAGTTTTCAGGAAGATGATACCCACATCCACATCAACGCAATCATTTATGTGGAGCGCGACAGTCAGAAAGGCATCATTATTGGACACGGCGGCAAAGCCTTGAAGAAAGTCGCCACTGAAGCGCGCAAAAGTCTGGAACGCTTCTTCGGTAAGTCTGTCTATCTCGAAACCTTTGTCAAAGTTGACAAAGACTGGCGTAATTCCGATAAAGAGCTCAACCTCTTCGGGTATAATCCAGAATAGAATCAACTCGCTCGTGTGGGATTGTTTTACAATCTAATAAGTAATATTGTATCTCGGATGTACTAATCCCATGGGATTCCCCAGAGGTTGGGAGAATGAACCGTTGTGGAATTTACCAGCTGTTTTATAAAGCGAAACTGCTACCCCCGATTTAGAATGAAACACTTAAGTTATAAGAACATTCATATTGGTGCAATAGCTACTTTTTATATAATAGCCCTATTGGTGCGCTTGATATCATTGCTTGTTGTCCACAAGTACCCTTCAATTGAAACGAACTATGCTCTTCAAGTTTCCGCAGCACTTGCCACTGGGCTTGGTCCTGCTATCGGAGCATTGGTAGCCATACTCATTTTTAAACGTAAAACGGAATACACTCTTTTAGGCAAGTCTGCCTGGAAATCCATTGCGACTATAGTTATACCGAGTATTGTATTTGGCATTATCGGCGGATGGGACTTGGGTGTGACATGTTTGTTAGCATTTGCGTATGGATTATTGGAAGAATTTGGCTGGCGAGGATTTTTGCAATATGAACTCAGGAAATTACCTGTGTGGCAATATGTACTTATCATCACGGTGATGTGGTTTCTGTGGCATTTAGATTTAACTCAGCGAAGTGTTTTGCCATTCTTCCTACTTTTACTTTTTGCTTCATGGGGAATAGGAAAGGTGGTGAGTGAAACCCATTCATTGCTATTATGCGCTGCATTTCATGGCATCGTGAATTTCTTTAAACGTGGCATGTCTTCTGACACAACTTTCACCGTGGCTTTTATCTGCATAATAGTCTTTTGGATAGTTATGTGGTACTTTGTTGGTATTTCTCCAAAACTGCGAGGTGGAGAAGAGTAAATTCCAAATTCTCAGACTTTCTCACTGGCAGGTGTCACGTGTCACAGCAGCCTGCATTCACAGCCCCTTGCAAATAGAGTTTTCCCGAAAAACTCCATTAAGTATTGTTCGAAGGTACTTGCACTCGGAAAAAACATAAATAAATTTTGTATTTCATTCACATAATCGTACCTTTGCAGCGATTTTGCAGACCCTCGACCTCGCCTGAAGGGTGGGGAGAGCCACTCGGGGGAATGTGGTATGAACCCTTAAAAGGTGACAGTGGCTCTCAGTTCGTGAGAACAGTGTATGGGAAATTTAGTAGCGATAGTGGGACGGCCCAATGTGGGCAAGTCCACACTTTTCAATCGTTTGACAAAGACACGTCATGCCATTGTGAGTGACGAGGCGGGCACGACCCGCGACCGTCAGTATGGCAAGTGCGAATGGTGTAACAAGGAGTTTTCGGTGGTCGATACAGGCGGCTGGGTGGTCAACTCCGATGATATTTTTGAGGAAGAGATTCGCCGACAGGTGAAAATCGCCATTGAGGAGTGCGATGTCATCCTCTTCCTCGTTGATGTAAAGACAGGTGTAACCGACCTCGACATGGCTGTGGCCGACATCCTGCGCCGCAGTAAGCTGCCTGTCATTCTGGTTTCCAACAAGGTTGATACTAATGAATTGCGTTACGATGCAGCCGAGTTCTACTCGCTGGGTCTGGGCGACCCTATGTGCGTCAGTTCGCTGACGGGTAGCGGCACGGGCGAACTGCTCGATGCTGTGCTGGCCAGCTTTACGAAGGAGGTTTCGGAGGTAGTCCAGGAAGAGATACCGCGCATCGCCGTGGTGGGTCGTCCCAATGCGGGAAAGTCTTCCATCATCAATGCCTTCCTGAATGACAATCGAAACGTGGTGACCGACATTGCGGGCACTACGCGAGACTCTATCTACACGAAGTATGACAAGTTTGGCTTCAACTTCTACTTGGTTGACACGGCGGGCATTCGCAAGAAAAACAAGGTGAATGAGGACCTGGAGTATTACAGCGTGATGCGCAGCATCCGTGCCATCGAGAACAGCGACGTGTGTGTGCTCATGGTCGATGCCACACGTGGCATCGAGGGGCAGGACATCAACATCTTCCAGATTATTCAGAAGAACCAGAAGGGGCTGGTGGTGGTGGTGAACAAGTGGGACTTGGTGGAAGACAAGTCCAACGAGGCCATCCGTTTCTTTGAGCAAGCCATCCGCAACCGCTTTGCTCCGTTCACCGATTTTACGATTATCTTTGCTTCGGCCACCACGAAGCAGCGCATTTTCAAGGTGTTGGAGGAGGCACAGCGTGTCTATGACGTGCGGAAGAATAAGGTGTCCACTCGCGAGCTGAACGAGGTGATGCTGCCCATCATCGAGGCCACGCCGCCGCCAAGCATCAAGGGGAAGTACATCAAGATTAAGTATTGTGCGCAGATTCCCACCACACGTGTTCCTTCTTTTGTTTTTTATGCCAATTTGCCCCAGTATGTGAAGGAGCCTTACAAGCGGTTTCTGGAAAATCAGATTCGTGCTCATTGGGGCTTCAAGGGTACTCCTGTGAATGTGTATGTCAGACAGAAATAGGCTCTGCGGCATGGTGGGCAGATGTATCTTCCTCCCGCTGCTGCTCCTTCTTTCTGCCTGTTGGGGCGGTAAGAAGGAGTCGCCCGCAGACGAGGCCAAGGCTGTGCTTGTGGAGGCTTTGTCTGCCTTGCAGGTGGGCAATGTGGATGGTTATGTGCAGCATGTGGATTTTGGCGGAGACATGGACTCGCTGCAACATTCCGTCTTGTCTGCTTTGCTGCGGCAGCACCTGGATCAGCGCACGCAGCAGCGAGGTGCGCTGACGGGCATTGAGGCTCTGGACGGCAAGATGCGTGGCGACACGGTGTGCACGGTGTTCTATCAGCTCACGTTTGCCGACAGCACAGTGGAGGTGGCCAGCCAAAAGATGGTCAAGGTGGGGAGCGTGTGGAAAATCAGGGTAAGGAATTGAAGAGATTGAAGATTGAAAATTGAAGATTGAACATTGTCCAACTGTCAATCTCCAATTTTCAATCTTCAATCTTTAATCTCCAATTTTCATTCTTCATTATGAATACAAAATCGACAGTCAGTTTTGCCAGCAAGGTGGGAGCCATCCTTGCGGTGGCAGGCAGTGCCGTGGGGCTGGGCAATGTATGGCGTTTCCCCACCGAGGCGGGTGAGCATGGCGGCGCAGCCTTCATCCTTATTTATGTGTTGTTCATGTTGTTGCTGGGTGTGCCAGTGATGGTGACGGAGTTTGTCATCGGGCGGCATGGACACAAAGACGTGACCCACTCGTTCCTCTCCATGAGCGGAGGCAGAAGGGGGTGGAAGTGGATGGGCTTGTTGCCTGTTGTGGCTGGTTTCCTGGTGCTGAGCTACTACTCTGTGGTGGCGGGCTGGACACTCTACTATGCTTTCGAGGCTGGGCTGAATGGCTTTGCGGGGAAAGATGCCGCCACGTATGCAGCCGACTTCGTCAGTTTTTCGTCTCATCCCCTGTGGCCCTCCGTCTGGATGGCTGTGACGGTCTCGCTGACCTGCGGTGTCGTGGCGTTGGGTGTGCGGCGTGGCATAGAGCGGGGCGCAAAGATTATGATGCCCCTTTTGTTCCTGCTGATTCTTGTGCTGGTGGGCTGTTCCCTTTCGTTGCCAGGCGCGGAGCGGGGGCTTCGTTTCCTGCTTCAGCCCGACTTCAGCAGGGTGACGGGCAGCACAGTGCTCTCGGCCATGGGACAGGCGTTCTTCTCGCTCAGTGTGGGGATTTGCTGCCTGTGTACATACGCTTGCTACTTCCGCCGCGATGTCGATTTGATGAAGGACGGACTGAAGGTAGCCAGCATCGACACGCTGGTGGCACTGCTCTCTGGGCTGATTATTTTCCCCGCCGTCTATTCGGTGCCGGGGCTTCAGCCCGATGCTGGGCCTTCGCTGGTGTTCATCACCCTGCCCAATGTCTTTCAGCAGGTGTTTAGCGGCGTGCCCCTGCTGGCCTACGTGTTCTCGCTGTTGTTCTATTTGCTGCTGGTCATGGCGGCGTTGACTTCTTCTATCTCCATGCTCGAAATGGCTGTTGCCTATTTCCACGAAGAGTGGCGGGTGAGCCGTCCCCTGAGTGCCATCGGCGTGTCGCTGGTATGTTTGCTTCTGGGCACAGCCTGTTCGCTTTCGTTTGGTGTTTGGGCAGATGTCAAGGTGCTGGGGCTGAACTTCTTCGACCTCTTCGACTTCCTTGTGGCCAAGCTCCTCATGCCCATTGGCAGTCTGCTGATGTGCGTGTTTGTGGGCTGGGTGGTCGATGAACAGGTGGTTCGTCAGGAAATCACCAACCAGGGCACACTGCGCTCACCGCTCTACCGCCTGTGGCTCTTCCTGGTTCGCTATGTGGCTCCACTCTGCATCCTGCTCATCTTTGCCAACGAGCTGGGGCTGTTCCGTGTGTTGTTTGCAACGGTTCACTGACAAATACCATGTTATCTGCCATGACCTTACACATTATTATATTATAATAGAGGACAGAAAGGTCACATCTATAAAAACCACCTCACGGTGAGCAAGGAACAATCCTTGTTCACCGTGTGTTTGTTTAGGGCAGTCTGTCGTGTTTGTTGAAAAGATGTTAAACGGGTGGTGCATTGTCAAAATGGGCGTATATGGTTGCTGTGCATAAGATGCAGTTTCTGAGTAGTTTGAAGAGTTTGAAGGCGTTGCGAAAAGAAACTGCTCCGCTCGCGTAGGCAATGCGTCGCTCTCGCGTAGGCAATTCGCAGCGTTTTGTTGCCTACGCGGGAGCGACGCATTGCCTACGTGGTAGAAAACGCTTTAGAGTGTTTTAACGTCTTGACTTCTTCGTGGTGCTTTCTGCACTTCTGCACGTTCTTTTGTTAAAAAAAGCAATGTTCCGTGGTATATTGCCGAAAACTTTGTACCTTTGCAGCGTGGAACAACGGAAAGGAGAGGGTGGGGATGTGTTTCGGCACTTCTCTCCTTTCATTTCTTAATAAGATTATCTGGAACATTAACAAGGTAAAAGATTCTACAAGATGGCAAAAATCATTGCATTAGCAAATCAGAAAGGCGGTGTGGGCAAGACCACGACTGCCATCAATTTGGCGGCAAGCTTGGCTACACTGGGCAAGAAGGTGCTCGTGGTGGATGCCGACCCGCAGGCAAATGCTTCGTCGGGGCTTGGCGTGGATATTCAGGAGGTTGAAACCTCCATCTATGATTGCATCGTGAGTGGAGTGGACCCCCACGAGGCAATCTTCACTACTGACATCGAGGGACTTGACATCATACCGAGCCACATTGACCTGGTGGGCGCAGAGATTGAGATGCTAAACATGGAACGCCGCGAGCGAGTGTTGCGAGGTGTGCTCGAACCCCTGCGACAGGAATATGATTACATTATGATTGACTGTTCGCCCTCCTTGGGACTGATTACGGTCAATTCGCTCACGGCTGCCGACTCGGTCATCATCCCCGTGCAGTGTGAATACTTTGCGCTGGAGGGTATCAGCAAATTGCTGAACACCATCAAGATTATCAAGTCGAAGCTGAACCCGAAACTGGAAATCGAGGGCTTCCTCCTGACCATGTACGACAGCCGTCTGCGCCTGGCCAATCAGATTTATGAGGAGGTGCGCCGACACTTCCAGGCACTGGTGTTCAAGACGGTCATTCAGCGCAACGTGAAGCTGAGCGAGGCACCGAGCCACGGCATTCCCTGTCTGCTCTACGATGCCACGTCGGCTGGAGCCAAAAACTACATTGCCTTGGCAAAGGAGATAGCAAAAGTAGATAATTAGAAATTAAAGGTTAAAGACTGAAAGTTAAAATGCCATGCGGATGGGGTTGTGTACTGCGCCAGCCCATTTTAGCTTTTAGCTTTTCATTTTTAACTTAAAAAGACAGACAAGATGGCTGTAAAAAAGAAATTTGCATTGGGCAGGGGGCTGGACGCGCTCATCTCGACCGAGACGGTGAGCACGGGCGGCTCCAGCACCATTAACGAGATAGACCTGAGCCTGATTGAGGCCAACCCCAATCAGCCTCGGCGCGAGTTTGACGAGGACGCGCTGCAGGAACTGGCCGACTCCATCGAAGAAATCGGCATTGTGCAGCCCATCACGCTCCGTGCCATGGACAATGGCCGCTACCAGATTATTGCGGGTGAACGCCGTTGGCGGGCTTCGATGCGTGTGGGGCTGAAGACCATTCCGGCCTACATCCGCACGGCTGACGACGAGAACGTGATGGAGATGGCACTGATTGAGAACATTCAGCGTCAGGACCTTAACTCGGTGGAAATCGCCTTGGCCTATCAGCACCTGATTGACCAGTACGGGCTGACACAGGAGAAGCTGAGCGAGCGTGTGGGCAAGAAGCGCGCAACGGTGGCCAACTACTTGAGGCTGCTGAAGTTGCCTGCCCCCGTGCAGGTGGCCTTGCAGAACCGTGAGATTGACACAGGCCATGCGCGTGCATTGCTGGCCCTGGAAGACCCGAAGGAGCAAGTGCGCCTCTTCCGCGAGGTGCAGCAGAAGGGCTTCTCGGTGCGCCAGGTGGAGGATGCCATCAAGAAGATAAAGGCGGGCGAGGAGTATGCCGCGAAGCCAGCCAAGAAGTCTGCTCCGGCTGAATTGTCGAGCGAAATGGAAGATGTCCGCGTGCGGCTTTCGCAACGTCTGGGCACTGACGTGAAGCTGACAAACACGGTTGCTGGTGGCGGAAAACTGACGTTGTCGTTCAAAAACATTGACGAATTGCGTCAGCTGCTGGATAGAATTGGATGATTTGTTACCTCTTTATGTATAACTGCGACAGAAATTGAGAAGATTACTGCTGACATACATGTTGCTGCTGAGTGGCTGTGCCGCAGTGTGGGCACAGGACGTGGAGGTTGACACGCTGAAGGGCGAAGGGGCCGACACCCTGTCGGTCGATGCCACAAAAGCGATGATGGTGGTTGACAGCATCGGTGCAGAAGAGCGGAGCAGGGCTGTGGAACTGGTTGACACGCTGGGCGGAGAAGTGCACATCCTCTCGGCAGACTCCATCGCAGTGCCCGCCACGCCGCAGGTAGAAGCTGGCCGCTGGATTCCCGACCCAAAGAAGGCCATGTGGCTGGCCATTGCCTTTCCGGGGGCAGGACAAATCTACAACCGAAAGTACTGGAAGTTGCCACTGATTTACGGCGGTTTTGTGGGTTGCATCTACGCCCTGTCGTGGAACGGGTCGATGTATCGGGACTACTCGCAAGCCTACATGGACATCATGGACAAAAACCCGAACACGAAGAGCTACGAGAAATTCCTGCCGGCAAACTACGATGTGAGCGGGCGGCTGGACTATCTCCAGAACCTCTTCAGGCGAAAGAAGAACTACTTCCGCCGCTATCGCGACCTGAGTCTGTTTGTAATGATTGGTGTCTATCTCCTCTCCATCGTAGATGCATACGTGGATGCAGAGCTTTCGAGTTTCGACATCTCGAAAGACCTGACCATGAAGGTGCACCCCGCCATTATTAACGACTACAAGCGGGGTACGAGAGGAAGCGGCCTGAACGTTAATTCCTACGGCTTGCAGTGTAGTTTGAATTTTTAAACATGAACGGAAAAAACGAAATGAGAATGAAGAAGAAACTGAACATATTTTTCTTGCTTACAGTCCTGGCAGTGGGTGCTGTCCGTGCCCAGGAGGTAATTCTGGTGGAGAATGACAGCAACCGCATGGAACCCTTCGACATGCCCGAAGGGATGATTGTCTCTGAGGAAGACTTGATGAACGACTACAACAACCGGGAGGGACTGACGGATGGCAACGCTGCCACGGTGCGCACACTGTCGTATGACGATTCTGTCATTGTGAGCCGCCTGTCGCGCATCCCCACCACGATTGAGATGCCGCTGAACAACGTGACGCGCAAGTTCATTGATAGCTACAGCAATCGGATGAAAGGCTCGGTCTCTGTGATGCTGGGTGCAGCCAACTTCTATATGCCCATCTTTGAGGAAGCCCTGGAACGCTATGGTCTGCCTCTGGAACTGAAGTACCTGCCCGTCATCGAGTCGGCCCTGCGTCCTACGGCTACCAGCCGAATGGGGGCGGCAGGCTTGTGGCAGTTTATGATTGGCACAGGCAAACGCTATGGCTTGGAAGTCAACACGCTGGTAGATGAACGCCGCGACCCCGTGAAGTCGAGCGAGGCGGCAGCTCACTACCTGAGCGACCTCTACGACCAGTTTGGCGACTGGGGACTGGCCATCGCTGCCTACAATTGCGGCGAAGGCAACATCCAGAAGGCCATCGTGAGGAATGGCAATCAGGAAGGTGCCGACTATTGGGATGTCTATAACCGTCTGCCCCACGAGACCAGAGGCTATGTGCCGGCCTTCATTGCTGCAAACTACATCATGAACTACTACTGCGAACACGGCATTGTGCCGCGTGAGGCCACTCTGCCTCTGGAGACCGACACCGTGGTGGTACAGGCCGACGTGAAGTTCGACCGCATTGCCCAGTTGTGCAATGTGACGACCGACGAACTGCGTGCCATCAATCCGCAATACCGCAAGGACATTGTTCCTGCCAACTACACCCTGCGCTTGCCTGTGGTCGCTGTGGAGCCTTTCCTCACGTATGAGGACAGCATCTATGGTAGCGGAGACATTTCTGCACTGCGCCGTGCCGTGACCGAGGACTTGGTGCAGGCTTCGGAGTCTGTAAGTACCCGCTCGCATGGCAGACGAGGTAGCCGAAGCAGCCGCAGAAATCGCAACAGCGGCACAAAGTCAGTCTCGGTCAGGAGTGGCGACAGCCTTTCGACCATTGCGAAACGAAACGGCACAACGGTGTCGAAACTCAAGAAGCTGAATGGCATGAGGGGCGACATGATTCGCCCTGGACAGAAAATCCGTGTGAAGTAATCCGTGTGTTAGTGTAATAAAAAAAACTCAGTCGCTTATGGAAGAAGCTGCATTACAGAATCAGGCTGAGCTTGAGGACAAGATGGTGGATGATGAGTTTCAGAGTCTTGTGAAAGCTTATCTCGCTACAAAACATCGCAAAAAAGTAGATATCATTACCAAGGCATTCAACTTTGCCAAACATGCGCATAAGGGGGTGCGCCGCTTGTCGGGCGAACCGTACATCATGCACCCGCTGGCTGTGGCAAAGATTGTGTGTACTGAGATTGGTCTGGGCAGTACATCCATCTGCAGTGCTTTGCTCCACGACGTAGTGGAGGACACAGACTACACGGTGGAGGACATCGAGAATATGTTTGGCAAGAAGATAGCCCAGATTGTTGACGGACTGACCAAACTTTCGGGCGGTGTCTTTGGCGACCGTGCACAGCTGCAAGCTGAAAATTTCAAGAAACTTTTGCTGACCATGAGCGATGACATCCGTGTCATCCTCATCAAGATTGCCGACCGTCTGCACAATATGCGCACACTGGGGGCACAGGCTCCCAACAAGCGTTACAAGATTGCGGGCGAAACGCTCTATATCTATGCGCCGCTGGCTAATCGCTTGGGCTTGAATAAAATCAAGAACGAGCTGGAAGACCTCAGCTTCAAGCATGAGCATCCCGACGAGTACAACACCATCGAGGGTAAGCTGGCCGAGACACAGGCAGAACGTGACAGCGTGTTCGATTCGTTTACGGCTCCCATTCGCGAACAGCTCGATTCGCTGGGGCTGAACTACGAAATCAAGCAGCGTGTGAAGACACCCTATTCCGTCTGGAACAAGATGCAGACCAAGCACGTGCCCTTTGAGGAAGTGTTCGACATTCTGGCTGTGCGCATCATCTTCGACCCCAAGGACCCGAAGACGGAACTGAACGAATGTTTCGACATCTATGTGGGGCTGTGCAAGATTTACAAGTCTCACCCCGACCGTCTGCGTGACTGGGTGAGCCACCCCAAGGCCAATGGCTATCAGGCTTTGCACGTGACGCTGATGTCCAATTCGGGCGAATGGATTGAGGTGCAGATTCGCTCCCGCCGCATGAACGAGATTGCCGAGAAGGGACTGGCTGCCCACTGGAAGTACAAGGACGGCGAGAAGACGGAGACTTCTGCCGAACTGGAGCTGGACAAGTGGCTCAACACCATCAAGGAGATTCTGGACGACCCCCAGCCCGATGCCATGGACTTTCTGGACAGCATTAAGCTCAATCTCTTTGCCAGCGAAATTTTTGTGTTTACGCCGAAGGGCGAACTCCGCACCCTGCCTGCTGGCAGTACGACGCTGGACTTTGCCTTCACCATCCACACATTTGTAGGTAGCCATTGCATCGGTGCCAAGGTGAACCACAAGCTGGTGGCCATTGACTACAAGCTGCAAAGCGGTGACCAGGTGGAGGTGCTGACCTCGAAGACTGCACACCCCACCCGTCAGTGGCTTTCGTTTGCTTCGACGGCCAAGGCTAAGACCAAAATCAAGGCCATCTTGCGCCGTGAAGAGCGTGAGGCTGCACGGAAGGGAGAATACATGCTCGACGATTTCCTGCGGAAAAACAATGTGGTGAAGGACACGATAGTCATTGACAAATTGTGTAAGCAACATGAATGTCAGAAGCCCGAAGACCTTTACACGGCAATTGGGCTGGGCAATTTCCAGCTGGGGCCTGTAGATATTTCGTCACTTTCCGAGAAGACCGATAAGCGTTGGAAACGGCTGTTCTCTTTCGGCAAGAAGAAGTCCAAGAAGGTTGACGCAGTGGATGCTCCCGAACCTGTTGACCGCAAGAAGATGCTGTCGTTGACAGATGAGAACCTGCGCACTAAATATACACTTAGCGAGTGTTGCCGCCCCATTCCCGGCGACGATGTGATGGGCTTTGTGGACGAGAATGGCCATATTTCTATCCACAAAGTGCAGTGCCCCGATTGCCAGAAACTGAAGTCCACCCACGGCAACAGCATCTTGGGTGCGCGTTGGGACACCAGCGATCAGGCACTTTTCCCTGTCGATATATTTATAAAAGGTATAGACACGCAGGGGCTGCTTCACCAAATTACGGAAGTCATCTCGGTGCTGCACAGTGCCAACATCATTAGGCTTCAGGTGAATTGCAAGAGCGGCATATTTGAGAGCACAATCCAGATGTTTGTACACGGCACGAAGGAAGTGAAAGGAATCATTTCCAGTCTGAAGAAAGTAAGGGATGTGAAGGAGGTTACGCGGGTGTAGCCTCCTTCAGTGTTTTTTCCACCAAGTTGGTGAGTGCGATAAATTCGTCCACCGACAACTGTTCGGGACGCTTGTTGAAGATGGGGTCTGCCAGCAGCGGGCAGTCTTTGGGAAGAATCTGTTTCATGGGGTTGCGCATCATCTTGCGGCGCATGGTGAATACGGTCTTGACAATTCTGCGGAAGAGTGCTTCGTCGCAGCCCAGCGATGTCTTCTGGTTGCGGATGATGCTGATGACGGCACTTTTTACTTTGGGCGGTGGATTGAACACGTGTTCATGCACGGTGAAGAGATAGTTGACATCGTACCATGCCTGAACCAGCACGCTCAGCACGCCGTATGCCTTTGTGCCCGGTGTGGCAGCCATTCGCTCGGCCACTTCTTTCTGAATCATTCCCGTGCAACAGGGAATGAGGTCTTTGTTCTCCAGCATCTTGAAGAATATCTGGCTGGATATGTTGTAGGGATAATTGCCTGTCAGCACAAACGGTTGTCCGCCAAACACCTCCTTCAGGTTCATTTGCAGGAAATCTGCCTCAATGATGCCGTCGCCCAGTTCGGGGAAATGTGCTTTGAGGTAGGGCACGGACTCTCGGTCAATCTCCACCACTTTGAAGGCACGCCCCTTGGGAATGATGTATTGAGTGAGTACGCCCATGCCAGGGCCGACTTCCAGAACGGGAATGTCGGGACAGAGGTCCACGGTGTCGGCTATGTCTCTTGCTATGCCTTGGTCAGTTAAAAAGTGTTGACCTAAGAACTTCTTTGGTTTTACACTGTTCATTTAATTAAAAATAATTTGTACTTTTGCACGATGTTTGTAGTAAAAGCGGTGCAAAGATACAAAAATGCAGTAGAATGAGCGTTAATAATTCTATAAAAAAAGTGCTGAACGTGGTTCTTCCCTTCTGTTTAGGGGGCGGCATACTGTATTGGATGTATCGTGACACAGACTTCGGGCAGATGAAGCAGACCTTGTTGCACGGCATGAATTGGGGCTGGATGTTCTTCTCGCTGCTTTTCGGCATTGCAGCCCAGTTGTTCAGAGCTTTGCGATGGAAGCAGTCGCTGGAACCGCTGGGCGAACATCCGCGTTTGGCCGACTGCATTCATGGCGTGTTCATTTCATACGCATCCAGTCTGATTATTCCTCGCAGCGGAGAATTTACACGTTGCGGCATTTTGGCGAAGTACGATGGTACATCGTTCCCCAAAGCCTTGGGCACAGTTGTCACCGAGCGCATCATTGACTCCGCTCTCTTGCTGACCATTTGCTTCTGCGTCATGCTGAGTCAGCTCACGGTGTTCAATCGCTTTTTCGATGCCACAGGCACCGACATCGTAGGCATTCTTCAGGGCTTTACCGCTACGGGCTATCTGGTGACAGCACTCTGCATTCTGGTTACCATTCTTTTTCTTGGATACGCGCTCAGGCGTTTTGCTTTTCTGGCGCGTGTTCGTCAGATGGTGGACAACATTCAGGAAGGCATCATGTCATTGCGCGGCGTGAAGAATAAACCCTTGCTCATTTTCTATTCGCTGATGATATGGGTCAGCTACTTCTTTCATTACCGAATCACATTCTATTGTTTCGACTTCACGGCGGGACTCAGTTTCACGGTGGCACTCGTCAGCTTCATTGTGGGCAGCATCTCCGTCATTGTGCCGACTCCAAACGGAGCTGGTCCATGGCACTTTGCCGTAAAGACCATTCTTATACTATATGGCTTGACCGATGCCAACGCCGTCATGTTTGTGCTGATTGTCCACACTGTGCAGACGGTACTCATTCCGCTCTTGGGCATCTACTCCTTCGTTTCGCTGGGATTACGTAAAAATGCAACAACATAAAAGAACATTATAAACTAAAACATCTAAATCATGGAAGTAAAAGACTTATCGCCACAGGTTGTATGGCGCAATTTCTACAGCCTCACACAGATTCCACGTCCGTCAGGACACACACAGAAAGTAGCACAGTTTCTCGTTGACTTTGCCCACGCACACGGGGCCGAAGGCTACATTGACGAAGCTGGCAACGTAATCATGAAGAAAGGTGCTACGCCTGGCATGGAAGACCGAGCCACCACAGTGCTCCAGGCTCACATGGACATGGTGCCACAGAAGACGAAGGATTCTCAGCACAACTTCGAGACAGACCCGCTGGATGTCTATATTGATGGCGACTGGGTGCGTGCCCGCAACACTACGCTGGGAGCTGACGACGGCATGGGCGTGGCTGCTGCAATGGCTGTGATAGAAGACGACACCGTGGCACACGGCCCCATCGAAGTGCTCATCACACGCGATGAAGAGACTGGCATGTATGGAGCATTCGACCTGAAGCCCGGCGAACTGGAAGGCAAATACCTGCTGAACCTCGATTCCGAAACAGAGGGTGAAATCACCATCGGCTGTGCTGGCGGCATGAACGTCAACTGCGAACTGCAGTACCAAGAACTGAATGTTGAGTCCAGCGACATGGTGAGCTACATGGTGGCAGTGAAGGCCCTGCACGGCGGACACTCAGGCATTGAGATTCACAAGGGCTATCCCAACGCCAACAAGCTGATGGCTCGGTTCCTTTTTGCCGCCATCAACACCGATTTGGCATGGCTGAGCAGTCTGCACGGTGGCAATATGCGCAATGCCATTCCCCGCGATGCTGAGGCTGTGGTGCTGGTGCCCAAGAAGTGCGAACAGGAATTTCTGGCACTCGTGGCAAAGTGTAAGGACATCTTCACCGAAGAGTTTAAGGACGTGGAAGGCAAGGAGATTACCTTTGTGGCCGAACCCTGCGAAATGCCCGCCAAGGCTGTACCACAGGACATTCAGGAGAACCTCATCAACGCGCTGATGGCTTGCCACGACGGTGTTCTGCGCTACATCCCCACCATCCCCGACCTCGTAGAGACTTCTTCCAACCTCTCTATCGTTACCATTGCCGATGGCAAGGCAGAAGTTCGTCTGCTGGCACGCTCTTCGCAGGACAGCATGAAGCTCTACCTCTGCAACGGCCTCGTTGCCTGTTTCTCTATGGCTGGCATGAAGGTGGAACTCGAAGGCGGTTACAGTGGCTGGCAGCCCAACCCCAGCAGCAAGCTGGTGGCTATGATGGCCGACATCTATGAGAAAATGTTCGGACAGAAGCCCATCGTCAACGCCTGTCACGCAGGACTGGAGTGCGGCATCATTGGTGTAAACTATCCAGACATGGACATGGCCAGCTTCGGTCCCACACTGGTTTCGCCACATACACCCAGCGAAGCCTGCCTCATTCCCACTGTTGGCCGGTTCTACAATTTCATCCTTGAGATTCTGAAGAACATTCCTCGCAAGTAAACACCTGCTTGTCAACATTCTGATTATGGCTCTTAACACAAATAAGAACGTAAAGCTTTACTACTCCATCAGCGAAGTGGCCCAGAAGTTTGGCGTTAGCGAAACCCTGTTGCGCTACTGGGAAAAGGAATTTCCCAACATCAAGCCAGAGAAGGGTGGGCGAGGCATACGCCAGTATTCGCAGGAAGATGTGGACCAGGTGGAACTGGTCTATAACCTGGTGAAGGTGCGCGGCCTCACGCTGCAGGGTGCACGCGATGCCATCAAGTCGAGAGGGGCAAAGGTGAAGACGCAGATTGACATCGTCAATCGGCTCACCCGTGTGCGCAACGAACTTCAGGCCATCAGCCGCGAACTGAATGGCTTGGTATAAGCTGGTGCAAGTAAACTTCCGTAACGTATGCAAAAATCTTCTCATACACTGGGCGAGTGGCTGTTGGCCACTCGTCCATGGTCATTCCCTGCCTCGACCATGCCCGTCGGGGTCACGTTGCTCTGGATTTTGACCCAAGCTCCTGCACTGGGAGTGTCCTTTCCCGCAGCCAATTGGCTTTTAGGCTTGTGGGCACTGCTCAACATCGTCTTTGTTCATGCCGCAGGTAACGTCTGGAGCGACATCTTTGATTATAAGAAAGGTGTAGATGCGCCCGACACCTATGGTGTGCGAAACCTCACCGACGGACTCTTTACGCCCCAGGAATTGCTGCGCCTCTCGGTCTGTCTGCAACTTGTAGCCATTGCCGCTGGCATCGGGCTTGTCATGCTGACAGGCTTGCCGCTGCTCTGGGTAGGGCTTTGTGGCATCGGGCTTTCTTTGCTCTATCCTCCGCTGAAATACAGCGCGCTGGGCGACCTCGTCATCATGTTCTGCTACGCACTGCTCCCCATGCTGGGCACTACCTACATCGTCACGGGGCAGTTCCTCCCGCAGGTGCTCTGGCTGGCAGTGCCGGTAGGCAGCATCACGGTGGCGATACTGCATGTGAACAATACACGTGACATCGAGACCGACCGCAGGGCTGGCATCCGCACCTTTGCCCTCTTGACGGGCCGACGCATCGCTGCCTGGATTTACCTGTTTGAAATCTTCATGCCCTACGTCTGGATGCTGGCTCTCTGTGCGCTGAACCTGTTGCCATGGACCACCCTGGCCACACTCCTTTCTTTGCCACTGGCCATCGGCAATGCCCGCACCATGATGAGCTACCGGCGGGGTGGCGTGGCAGCCATAGCCCGTCTCGATGAGCGTACCGCCCAACTCCAGTTGGCATTCAGTGTGTTGTTGATGATTGGCCTGTCCCTCAGCCTATTGTAAACAATGAAGTCCCTCTCTCTTCCCATTCTCGTTGCCGCCACCTTGTGGTTCATCATGTTTTCGCCGTGGACCTCGTCGTGGTTCACCTTCTGGTGGGCTATGACGGCATCGGCCCTGATTCTCACCACCATTGCTCTAAGTCAGTCCCCACTGCACACTCTTTTCGAGCTGAAACATTGGCGGCAACTCCTCTCCAATCTGCTGCTGGCAGTGCTCATTGCCGCTGTCCTTTGGTTGGTCTTCTTTGTCGGTGACAAACTGTCCCAGCAGCTTTTCCACTTTGCACGTCCGCAGGTTGACCTCATCTACGGCATGAAGTCTGGCCTTTCGCCACGGCTGATAGCGGCCTTGCTGCTTTTCATCATAGGCCCAGCCGAGGAAATCTTCTGGCGAGGCTACATCCAGCGTACACTTGCTCGGCGCACAACTCCCACCCAGGCATTCCTGTTGACCACGGCTGTTTACACGCTGGTACATCTGCCTTCGCTCAACTTCATGCTCATCATGGCAGCCCTCACCTGCGGACTGGCATGGGGCGGACTCTATCGGCTGATGCCTCATCGCTTGCCAGCCATCATCCTGAGCCATGCTCTGTGGGATGCAGCCGCATTTGTCTGGTTCCCGTTCTGAGGGAACCAGTCTTTATTCCGCCTGCTTCTTCTCCCACGCTTCCTGCACACGGAAGAGCAGCTGAATCTGGCCCGAATACGTGACATTGTCAAACTTCTCCATCACAGCCTTTCGCGAATTGTCGAAAAGCGTCTCTATGTCGGCCACGTACAGACCGTGCCCCATGTCGATTTCGCCCTTCGGCTTGGTCAAGTCATACCAGCCATAGAGCGTCTTCACCTCTTCTTCGGTGTAACTTTTCTTGTATTTCATTGCTTGCTCTGCTTTAAACACTTAATCATTTCCTTGGCAGCTCGTCGGGAAGCCCCCGTGCCGCCCAGTGCCTTGTTCATCAGGTCATAGTCCTGCAGCATCTGCTCGCGGCCAGCATGGAGGGGCAGAATCCGCTCCAGCCCCTTTGCGATGTTCTCCTCTGTCATGCGGTCGGCCACCAGTTCTTCCACGATTTCCTTTCCCGCAATCAGGTTGACCAGCGAAATGAAGGGCACCTTGATAATCCGTTTCCGCAAGAAACTGATAAACTTGCCCACGGGCGTGTAGTAGCACACCACTTGCGGCACCCGCAGGATGGCCGTCTCCAGGGTGGCCGTGCCCGATGTCACCAGTGCGGCTACCGATTCGCCCAGCACCTGATACGTGTGTCCGAAGACCACCCTGGCCTTCACGTCCGTAGGGATGTACTGCTTGTAGTAGTCCAGCTCGATGTTTGGCGCACCGGCAATCACCAGCTTGTAGTCCTTGAAGCGGCTGGCAGCCCTGAGCATCATGCCCAGGTTGTCCTTGATTTCCTGTCGGCGGCTGCCGGGCAAGATGGCGATGGAGCGCAACTCGCTGAAGTCGCGAAACCGCTTCTGCTCCCGCTTCACGGCATCCACACACGGGTTGCCCACGTAGTGAATCGGCATTCCGCGCTCGGCAAACCACTCCACCTCGAAGGGCAGTATCGAGAACAGCTCGTCCACATCGCGGCGGATGCTCTTGATGCGGTACTCCTTCCAGGCCCAAATCTTCGGGCTGATGTAGTAAAACACAGGGCAAATGCCCGCGTTGTGTACATACTTGGCAATGCTCAGGTTGAAGCCCGGATAGTCCACCAGTATCACCACATCGGGCCGCCATGCAGCAATGTCCTGCTTGCATAGAGCCATGTTCTTCAGGATGGTAGGCAGATGGAGCAACACGGGCACGAACCCCATGTAGGCCAGCTCCTTATAGTGCCTCACCAGCGTGCCGCCCACGGCCTCCATGCGCTCGCCGCCTATGAAGCGGAACGCAGCCTCCTGGTCCTGCCGCTTCAGCTCCCGCATCAGGTTGCCCGCGTGCAGGTCGCCCGAAGCCTCGCCAGCTATGAGATAGTATTTCATTCCTGCAAAATCTTTAGCTCATTCATGGCCTCGTATGCCGTCAGGTCCAGTTGCAGGGGCGTAATGGCCACATAGCCGTGGTCGAAGGCCCAGGTGTCAGAAGTCCTGTCCTGCGGGTCGAAGGGGGCGTAGTAGCCGGCAATCCAGTAGTAGTTCCAGCCGTGCGGATGCTGTGCCTCCTGCCACTCCTCGTGCCAGTCGCCCATGCCCATCCGCTGCACCTTGATGCCCTGGAAGGTCTGTGCCGCCGGTGCATTCACGTTGAGGCACACCCCCTTGGGCAGTCCGTGCTCCAGTACGTAAGCCACCACTTTCTCCACCACGGGGCGCATCCCCTCGAAGTCTGCGTCAGCCTGCAGGTATCCGCTGGAGAATGCCACCGAGGGCACCTGCTTGATGCAGCCCTCGAAAGCGATGCTGACCGTGCCCGAATAGTGAGCATTCACGGCACAGTTGTTGCCGTGGTTGATGCCGCCCAACACCAGGTCGGGACGGCGCGGCAGGAGCACCTCGAAGGCCATCTTCACACAGTCGTCCGGCGTGCCCGAACAGGACCACACCGTCAGTCCGGGTTCTTCCTTGATGAGCTTGTTGCGCACGGGGTCGTGAGCCGTAATGCCCATCGAGGCTCCGCTGCGGGGTGCGTCGGGTGCCACCACAAACACATCGCCAAACTTCCTCACCATGTCCACCAGTGCAGCGATGCCCTTGGCCTGATAGCCGTCATCGTTGCTTATCAATATCAGAGGTCTTTCGTTCATTGTTAACATAAATTTTCCACAAAAGTACGCAATAATCTCCGAAAAACCCCATTCATGGCACGAAAAAACACACAAAAAGCAAAAAAAATGCCAAAAACCTTTGCGGGAAACAAAAAAAAACCTACCTTTGCACCCGCAAATGCGAAACGAGCGGTGCTCGACTGCATGATGCACGGTCATTGGGATATGGTGTAATTGGCAACACAACAGATTCTGGTCCTGTTATTCCTGGTTCGAGCCCGGGTATCCCAACCACACAGCGGAGCTTCAAAGCATACTGGCTTTGAAGCTCCGCTGTTTTTCTGTAATGAATCAACTATGTTTTCGGATGTATAAAAACCACAGATTACGCAGATTACACAGATTTTCCGTAAAATTTGTGATATGGAATTGCGCAGATTAGAGTCGTGGGACGACTCTCCCCAACGGCCAGGAAGTGCGGCAGCAGAAGCCTCGCAGGGGCTTCCAATCTGTGCAATTCCCTGCGGCAATCTTCATAAAATCCGTGTAATCTGCGTAATCTGTGGTGAAAAAGGAACTTCTGAATGTTACATCGTATACTTTTATGTATAATTCCATGTGCATTCCTGCAAAAAGGTCACGACTGTGATGACACGCCTTTATTTCCTTTTTGACATTTCCCCAACAGTAAACAATTTTTTAGGCTTCCGTTTTCTACCGCGTAGGCAATGCGTCGCGCTCACGTAGGCAATCAAACGCGGCGCATTGCCTACACGAGCGCGACGCATTGCCTACGCGGTAGAAACTGTTTCGCAAGGTGGCTGACTGAAATTCCGTGATTCTTAAACGAATAAACGGCTTCTGAAGCGAGCGGGGAAAACACCGACAGCACAATGCCCCTTTTTCGCCCCTTTGCATGGCGTGTTTTTTCTTCATGTTTTTGCAAGCGGTGTCGGATAAATGTTGTATCTTTACCGCACAAATCATTTAAAAGGAGGAATATGATATGAGTACAGCCGCATTGTCAGGACTGCGTGATTATCTTTATGGAACACTGTCAACCGAAGATATGATTTGGCTGGTGGAGGAACTGAAGAGCCATGTACGCAGAGACGATAAACAAGAACCATATACAATGGAAGAGTTGCACGCGAGGATAGCCCAGTCAGAACGTGATTTTGCAGAAGGGCGCTATTTCACGGATGACGAGGTGTTTGCTGATTTGGATGATGAACTTGAAAGACGGTGAGTGTTATGATGAAAGTGAGATGGAGTGTCGATGCAAAAGCCGCGCTGGACGAAGCTTCAGATTTCATTAAAAGGGAGTTTGGAGAAAAGGCACGGTTTCGGTTTAGGCAAGAGGTTCGCAGAGTGAATAACCTTTTGAAAACTCATCCAAATTTGGGTGTCGCGGAACCATTGTTAGCGGACTTGCCCATAATGTATCGCAGTGTTGTGGTAAATCGTTTGAATAAAATAGTTTACCGTGTTGTGGATAATTATATAGAAATCGCCGATTTTTGAGATGTGAGGCGAGAACCGACCACGTTGGCTGCGCAGATACAGTGATATTTATTCGACATGAATTGCCATGAATAAGCCATGAACCTTTAGCTCGACGAAGTCAATTTTCATAAATTATTATATAAACCATTTCTGTTCTTCTACTTATGATTATCCGCAATCGTACCACCAACACTTTTTCTGGCACAAAGGTTCGTGTTGAAAAATAGCTAACATTCGTGTTAACCGCATTGCCGCTGCCGTGGCACAACTCACTCGCTGCGGTAGCAAGGCAGTGCCACTGCCGTAGCAAAGTTCTCTCTCCGCAGTGGCAGAACTTCCCCACTGCTGCGGGAGAACTTTGCTACGGTAACGGGAGACGGGTGCTACTATTCTACGAGCACTTTCGGGGGAGGGGGGTATAACTGTCACACAGCAGCACAACGCCACTCTTTCGTCCCTTTGCATGGCGTGTTTTTTTCTTATATTTTATGCCTTTTCGTTAGAAAAGACGTGATTTGGAGGAACTAAACAGAAAAAAACACGCCAAAGTTTTGTGGCGGACGCAAAAAAGCCCTATCTTTGCCGTCAGAGTAATAATAGATAATGTGTAAACACCAAAAACTTTCAGAAAAATGAAACTGTTCAAATCTTTCTTTCTGCTGCTTGCAGCCGTGCTGCTGCCCGCCATGGCCAGCGCACAAGTGATTAACGGCGACCTGAACCACAACAATGCGCTCGATGTGGGCGACGTGACCAT
>JAFTEV010000065.1 GCA_017453465.1 Bacteroidaceae bacterium
AAAAAATCAGATGGTTGTAGATTCGGTCGCTGGAGGTTTGGATGAAATGGAAACGCCGTACCCCTATACGAGATTACAGTTAAACGGAGTCTCAGTTAGCATCGCTAATGAGATGTGGACATAATCGCTGAATAGTTACTTTTAAATTCCCTCTATTATGCTTGACTACATCCTCGAACAAATCAACGCCCCCGGCATCAACACCATTGGTTCCATCTTCAAGCTGCTGCTCAGCCTCACCCTCGGCGCTACTGTTGGCCTGGAGCGTCGTCACAAAGGCCAGATAGCCGGAATGCGCACCTTCGCCCTCATCACGATGGGCGCAGCCCTGGCCATGATTCTCTCCCTCTACATCCCTCAGCACTATTTCGGTATGACCAAGAACGGCGACCCGGAGCGCATAGCCGCCCAGGTCATTTCGGGTATAGGCTTTCTTGGAGCCGGAGCCATCATCCAGATGAAAGGCTCGGTGCGTGGACTCACTACGGCAGCTGGCATTTGGGTCTCCGCCTGTATCGGACTCACCGTGGGGGCAGGACTCTACCTCGTCTCCATCGTAGCCTGTGCCACCATCATCTTCGTGTTGCTCACATTTGAACTGTGCGAAAAGCACCTCTTCCGTGGCGGCGAAATGAAGATTGTCCGCCTGAAGGTCGGCAAGATACTCACCGATGCCGACACCTACCGCGACAGCTTCCGCGCCTTCCGCGTACACATCTCCGACGAATACCTGCGCTACGACTACACTCACGACACCACCATCATCAACTTCATGGTGCGCAGCAACAGCGCGACCGACTTCATCGGACTCTTCAACGACCTCCACGCCAAAGGCAACGTCCTCTCGCTCACCCTCACCAACGAAATGAACAACTAAACTCATCCTTAAAACAGAACAGCCCCCACGCATCACTGCGGAGGGGCTGTACACTTATTTATAATTAACTTCATGCGCCATGTATTTCGCAACACGTCTCTTGGCGCCATTAACTCAATTTACTTGCATAAACGAAAATCAAGAAATGCAAGTAAGCTGTACAGAGCGGTGCACGGAAGCGCGAACTTCCTGCACCGCTCTTGTATTGTTTACCAGAGGTCGCCAAAGGTTGGTTCATTCTCTGGCTCGTAGTCACCACGGTATTTAGAATCCATTCCTGCGCTCTGTTGAGCAGCAGTGCTTGATGTTCCCAGTGGAGATTGTGCAATCATTGATTCAACCAGAATCTTTTCAACGAAGATTTCAGGCTTTTGATATGTCTTTTTCATATTTATACTTGTTTTAATCGTTTAGAATTTGATTAACTCTTTTACTTCACGAAGACCTTCTTCACTTCGCCGTTCATCAGCTTCACGATGTTGATGCCCTTCTGCAAACTCTGAATCTTGGCACCACCCAGAGTATAGATAGCCTCTACTTCGCCCTGTGTCAGTGCAGCGATTGTAGCGATTGCAGTTGCATCTTCACCCTCGAAGTAGAGTGCACGTGCCTTTGCACTACCACCTGTTGCAGAATATGTGAGGTAAGCGCGGTATGGAGTAGCTGTGAAGTCACTCTCTACAGCGTAGAAAGCTTGCTTGTCGCCCTGTGTCTGAAGCACGTAGTTGTTAGCACTGCCAGCAATTGTAGCTTCTGTGTAAACACCTGTGAGCAGACCAACCTTGTAGCTGGTTTCACTTGATGCATTAACGCCAGAGAAAGTTTTTTCGACTTTATCTTCATTACTATTATAAAGAACAACAGGAGTGTTAGCTGGAATAGTATTATCAACAGTTTCCAATGTGAGAATGTCACTTTCAACAGCTGTAACCTTGGATGCAGTTACACCAGTAGGAATGTCAACATCGAATGGAGCAATAAATGTACCATACTTGCCAGCCTTTACGGTCATAGTAACTTCTGTTTCAGGTTCAGTGAAGAGCTTCAGGTTAGAGATTACCACAGTGTGGGTGTTGGTGTCGTCACCAGGAGTCTGGAAGTTGATGACATAGTTGCCGGCGGCATCTGTCTTGAACAGAATGTTGAACTGCTGTGGAGCACTATCAGCATTGTCTGCACGAACCTCTGTAGTGTACTGCTGGTTTACGGCTTCAAATCCTTCTGGACCTGTAACGTTCAGACGCAGCGGCTTGCCTGTAGAACCCCAACCAGCAAAGTCAACAGTTACACGGTAATAAGTATCAGCTTTCAGAGGCATAGTATAGCCCTCTGTATCACCATAGTAGTACATAGAACCACGGTTGCTGTATGTACCATCAAAGCGCAGATACATACCGGAGTTAGTTTCATTGAATTCAGAAAGTCTTTCATCGCCAACGAAAGCACGAGCATGATAGTCACCACCGAGCGTGTTATTTGACATTCTCCAACCTGCAGGAGCACCATTGTTAGTAGCAGCAGCAAATGTTCCGTCGTAGATGGCATTTACTTCTTCGGTATTAGCCGTCCATGTAGCAGAAGTCAAGGCAGTGGTAGCAGCCTGAACAGCACTTTGGGCATTGTTTGCATCTTGGTCAATAGCCTTAGCAGCAGCAAGAGCAGTAATTGCAGCGGCATTTACATAAGGAGCATATTCATCCTTCTGGAAGCCCAGAGTCTTTGTTGCAGCCTCGGTTTCAGCATTTTCAATGGCTGTATTCAAAGCCGCATAGTCTTCAGCAGTGGCAAATGGCTCATAGCTGATTTCCATACAATCAATAAAGAGGTGGGGAGCACCTGCATTACCAGCATTGCCAAATGTATAGCCCAATGAAAGCTTGCCGTATGTTTCACTATCCAAATTGAACGAAATACTTTCGTTTGTCCAGCTACCTACAGCATAGCTTGTTGTGGCAGCAAGATGCTCTGTTCCATTATCTTCAATAAAACCAATAAGGTTCTTCGTAACAGCAGTTGTACCTGCCTGATTATAGACTGGCAATGTAATAGTATAGCATCCTGCTGGAGCCAGAACATTCTGAGTATATTGAGATGTAGTACTCCAAACAGCTTCAATACCTAATGTGTAACCATTAGTTCCTTCAGGTCCTGTAGTTGGAACAGTATTGGTTGCGCTACCAAGGCCTAATCCTGAGTTATATTCAAAAACAGCTGCTGCACGTGCATCGCCGTTGGCAACGATTGTCCAACCTGTTACTTCTTGCATCTGTGCCTTGCCTGTACCCTTATCCTTGTCATAAGTTACCACATTTGTAGTAGCTACAGGTCCCTCTGCAAAGTCAAGGTTGGCAGCCTCAGTAATCAGCGGTGCAGTAACTGTAACTGCGCAAATAGCTGAAACCTCTGCATCCAGTGTGCTTGTGACAGTGATGTTAGCAGTACCATAGCCAACAGCAGTTACGACACCATTAGCAACAGTTGCTACTGCCTCATTGTCTGATGTCCAAGTGACAGTCTGAGTTGCATCTTCGGGAGTGAATGTCGGAGTCAGGGTAAGAGTGTTGCCCTTGAAGATTGTAGCCGTTTCGCTCATTGCAATAGCTGTTGGAACAATAGCTGCTTCCTCTTCTGTCAGGTCGCGTACCTTTGTGTAGCTGATGTTCTTGAAGCTGAGCCAAGAGATATTGTTGTCGGCAGCAATGACAAAGTTGAGGTTCAGCGTGCCGTCTTTAACAAGACCCTGAGCTGTGTAGTTTTCAAGCTGGAACTGGCTTGTGCCAATCTGAGTGCCTTCGGTAACATCCACAGCCTCGCCGCCGTTTACGTTGATAGTGATACCTGTTGCATCAGTTGCAGTAGTTCCATTCTTTGCACGTACACGTACCCAAGCGGAAACAGAGTAGAGACCGTTCTCAAGACCTGTCAGTTGACCTGAGGTTGTACTTTCAGTAAGGCTATTTGCGTCAGCTGTCCAATTTTGGAAGAAGGGAACGAGGAAGTTACTCCCGTCAGTTACGCCCTCTATGCTCCAGTCATTATATTCCGAGCCAGTCCATGCGCTCTGCATATAAGCCTCTGCAGCAGTAAAGTTTTCGTTAGAATGAGCAGCGTGCCAGCCTACAGCAACAACACCCAAAGTAGTTGCAGCGACAGAAGCCTCGTCATTTGAAAGAGTACCAGCCTCATAAGGTGTCTTGATAGCAGCAATTGCCTCTGCAAATGTTGTTGCAGCAGCTGTTGTAACGAAATTATGTTTCGTCTGTAAAGCCTCTGCATCTGCTATGGCACTTGTAGCTTTAGCATAAGCAGCAATAGATGTATTTGCATTTGTCGTAGCATTCCCTAAAGCACTTGTGGCTTCAAGAAGAGCATCCTTGTCGGTTGTATCGACTCCTATGCCATAGTTTGACAATGCTGATTGTAAAGCTGAAAGTGCAGCGCCAAACATGGGAGCACTTTGGTCAATAGCCTCAGCTGCTGTAACAGCTTCATTGTATGCATCCACATAGATTGAGAGGTCTTCTCCATAGTAGTAGAGCTTGAAATTGTCGGCAACAATCCAGCCTGTTGACTGGTCAATACCTATAGTCAGAGTGTTGTTTGTTACAACAATATTATCTGCGGTCAGCGTGTTACCTTCTACCTCACTTGACATAGTGTTGTAATTGCTTGCACTGGCTTCAGCAGAAACAGTACTACTGCTAACTTTTGAACTTCCTGTTCCAAAAACATAAGCGGCTTTAGTAGCACCAGGGCCAGAAATGAGGTCGGCAGTTACACGATATTTACCATTAGGAACGCCACTCAGTTCCTGTTTAACAACGACATCAGTTGCATTCCATGATTCGAGAGTCTGTTGACCCCATTGCTGGTTTCCCCAGGAGCCAGAGCGAGCCCAACCGCCCCAGTCGCCAGACCAATTCGCATTTTGAATCCAAGCAGTTGCATCATAAGGTGTACTTTCTGATGCACTTGATGCTTCGGTTTGGCGTGCAACTATGAGCGCAGCGTCATACGTTGTTTTAGCGATTGAATAGATGTAAAAACCAGGGGCATTACTTGCAGCTTTATTTGCAGCAATGTTTTCACCATCAGAGGCGACAGCAGCACCATTATCATTCCAATGGCCGACGAAGTCGTTACGCCCATTAGCTGTTAATGAATATTTGCCGTCGTTTAGTGCAAACGTGAAAGTTGTACTTCCTATAGCACCAGTCATTGAAGTGTTCCAACCATCTGCTTGGATAAAATAGGAACCTGTTGAATAGCTTTTGAGCGCAAAAGTGTTGTCACTGCCTTCAAGAATCCAGACAAAAGAGGGATTTGCAACAGGGTCTGCAATCGTCTTATAGCAAGGACGATAGTGTGATGCGTCATTGGACATTACATAAGCAGATGAGTTGGCATCCACAAAAATGTAATAATTGTCACTTGTTGCCGCAATTGAACTTACTTGTGTCCAGCCAGCCGACTCAAGGTCATTGGTGGTGTACGTCTGAGCCTTACTCCCCAGCGCACCGACGGCCACGAGTGCCGCCAAAAGTAGTTTTCGTTTCATAAAAACTAAATTTAAAGATTAATAATAAAGTTAATTGTGTATGTTTTTGTTGTTAATTAGCTTAGGTAATCAATGTTGTTGTTCATTCAGGGTCTTAGGCAGTTCTGTTATGTGTTGGGGGGAGGGTACAGGCAAACAGCAAAGGGTAGAGCGAGTTCTGAGGGGAACCGTCCTGTAGGCATCTTCTGTCTGCCCAATGAAACATTTGATATGGGGATATAAAAAATGTGGGAACAACCCTACTCGTCCCACTTCTTGAGGTCTTCACATTACCCGACACTGTTGAACGAGCAACGAAGACCCACACTTAATGATGTATTGCAACACATATAGATACACTATTAGGCGTAATTCCCCCTTTCATGGGGATTACTACCCGCACAGATACACCAAATGTGTATAAATCATCATCAATAGTGGCCCTTATCGTTGCGTGTCCGATGACAGTGTCAGAAAGTTGTGAAGTTTCAAGAAGTCATTGAACAAGCGTGATAAACGCCTATTTTATGTAGTATCCTCAGTAGATGCAGGCCCTCCGGCGAGCATAGTTGCCTGATTCAACGCCGCAAATGTACGGACTTTTTATGTCTTGTCAAAACTTTTTTCTGTTTTTTTTTGTTTTCTTGAAGGGCTTCACAGAAATTGAGACAAATGGAATCAGAAATTGAGACAAATGTTTGCTGCGCTATTTCTCTTAGTAACCGTTAAAAAATAACTTGGAACATTTTATTTACGTTTGGCGAAAACAAAAAAACAAAAGAAAACAAGAAAAAAACGAAGTTATCCAAGGTTGGTAGGGGGTATCCAATCTTAATTTGTTTTTTCTTGTTTTCTTTTGTTTTTTAAAGCCCGCGACTGCGGTTAAATCATCCCAAGTTGTTTTTTTATTGTCACTTAATAAATGAATCAATTTGTCGTAATTTCTGTGAGGATTTTTTTCGGGAAAGAGTCAACATTTGAGGAGATTTCTTTCCCCGACTTCCTTTTACTGCATCTTTTCCAGGAAATCTTTCAGCTTGTTCACGGCGATGGCGCGTTGGCTGATGTGGTTCTTGGTGTCGATGCCCAGCTCTTGGTAGGTCTTGGTCTGGCCTTGGGGGATGAAGACGCTGTCGTAGAAGAAGGTGTCGGCGGGGTCGCCGTAGGGGACTTCGGCTATGGTGCCGTCAAGATGGCCGTCGAAGGTGTGAGTGTCACACTTGGCAGGGTCTTCGTAGTCGCCTGTGATGAAGGCTACGACCGTGTGGAGGCTGGCCGAGCGGTCTTTGCCCCGGAGGTCGCTGAGTAGCTTGGCGATGTTGGCTGCTGTGGTGTTCTGGCGGCCAGCAGCGGCCTTCTGCTGGGTGTGCAGGATGCTGAACATTTCCTTCGACACCTCTTCGTCGTAAGTTTCCATCGTGCTCTGAGGTTGGGTGGGGGCAGCGTAGTTGGACGAATGGATGCCGGGCAGTCCGCCCAGGGCGGGACATTCCAGTGCGGTGTCGTCGGCAATGCAGTCGAAGCCGAAGTAGCGTTTCACGAAGCGGGCTTTCAGCAGGGCGTTGCCCTGGATGGTGCTGGCACGCTCCGGGATGTCGATGTGGCAGCCGATGTCGGCCAGCGAGCGGATTTCGTACTGGTCGCCCATGATGGCCCGCACCTCGGCCAGTTTGTGCTGGCTGTTGCTGGCAAAGACCAGGATGCGCTTCTTCTTCTGCTTCTTGTCTTCTGTCACCTTGATTTTGTCGAAGCCCTCGCCCCACACGCCGCTGGCGTTGCTCATGCTGACAAAGGCGTAGGGGTCGATGTTCTTGATCATGCGGAGCATCATGGCCTGTTCGCGCTTGCGGATGATGCTGATGATGACCTTGCGCTCGGTGTGCGTGTACCAGCCTTCGCCTTCGAGCAAGGTCACGCCGTGGTGTGTCTGATTGATGGCGTTGGCGATGGGGGCGGGGTTGCGCGAGAAGATGAGGAACTGCACGGACTGGTGTCGGCGGTCCATGCAGTAGTCGAGCGTGACGGAGCAGAGCACGAGCATGACGTAGCCGTAGATGACGCGGAACCAGTCGTGGAACACGAAGTAGCAGCTGGAGATGACAATGATGTCGCACACCATGATGACGGTGCCGAGCGACATATTGCGGTATTTGTTCACGATGGCGGCGATGATGTCGGTGCCGCCCGTCGAGCCGTTGTTTTCGAAGCAGAACGTGAGGCCCACGCCCTCGGCGATGGCACCCAGCACACAGGCCATGAAGTGGGCTTCGGGCCCCATGAGCTTGGGCAGAATCATGTGTCCGGGGTTGTCGGGGTCGGGCACTTCGAGCAGTCGCTGCAGCAGCCAGAGGAAGAAGGTCATGGTGCCCACGCCCCAAATGGTCTTCAGGCAGAACTTCAGTCCCAGCACCTTGACGGCTGCGATGAGCAGGCAGATGTTGATGATGACGTAGGAGTACTGAATCTCAAAGCCTGTGACGTAGTAGATGATGGCCGAGATGCCCGACACGCCGCCCGACGTGAGTCCGTAGGGCAACATGCAGAGCGTCACGCCGAAGGAGTAGAGGAAGATGCCAAAGGCGATGAAGAAATAGTCTTTGGCTTCTTGCAGCAAGAGTTTGCGGGTCATTTCTTCAGTACAATGTTAATCATCTTGCCGGGCACGACGATGACTTTGGCCACGGTGAAGCCCTCCATCCACTTGGCCGACTGCGGGTCGGCCAGTGCAGCCTTCTCTGCATCGGCTGGAGCAATGTCGGCGGGGAACTCCATGGGGAAACGGGCCTTGCCGTTGAAGGCTACCATCATCTTCACGTTGTCTTCCTTCAGGTATTCTTCGTTGAAGGCAGGCCACTGCGCGTCGCATACGCTTCCCTCGTGTCCCAGCTTGTGCCACAGCTCTTCGGCCAGGTGGGGGCAGAACGGGGCCAGCAGCACGGCGAGGGTCTCCTTCACCTCCTTGCTGCCCGACTTCAGCTTGGTCAGTTCGTTGAGGCAGACCATGAAGGCAGCCACCGAGGTGTTGTAGGAGAACTGCTCAATGTCGGTGGTGACCTTCTTGATGAGCGTGTGGAGTGCTTTCAGTTCAGCCTTGTCAGCGGGCTTGTCGGCAGTCTCTGCCTCCATGTAGTTCCACAGCTTCTTCAGGAAGCGGTGGCAGCCGTCAATGCCGTTGGTGTCCCAGGGCTTGCTCTGCTCCACGGGCCCCAGGAACATTTCGTAGAGGCGCAGGGTGTCGGCACCGTACTTCTCCACAATCATGTCGGGGTTCACCACGTTGAACATCGACTTCGACATCTTCTCCACGGCCCAGCCGCAGATGTACTTGCCGTCGTCGTTCAGGATGAACTCAGCATTGTTATATTCAGGTCGCCACTGCTTGAAGGCTTCCACGTCGAGCACGTCGGCACTGACGATGTTCACATCCACGTGGATGGGTGTCACCTCGTAGTCCTTCTTCTTGTCGCAGCTGACGAAGGTGTTGGTGTCCTTGATGCGATACACAAAGTTGCTGCGGCCCTGAATCATGCCCTGGTTCACCAGCTTCTGGAAAGGCTCTTCCTTCACGGAGATGCCCAGGTCGAAGAGGAACTTGTTCCAGAAGCGGGCATAGATGAGGTGGCCGGTGGCGTGCTCGGTGCCGCCTACGTAGAGGTCCACGTTCTGCCAGTACTCGGCAGCCTCCTTCGAGAGCAGGGCCTGGTCGTTGTGCGGGTCCATGTAGCGCAGGTAGTAGGCCGAACTGCCCGCAAAGCCCGGCATGGTATAGAGTTCGAGGGGGAACACCGTCTGGTTGTCTATCTTCGTGTTCTCCACAATCTTGCGCTGCTTCTCGTCCCAGGCCCACACGGTGGCGTTGCCCAGTGGCGGTTCGCCCGTCTCGGTGGGCAGGAACTTCTCCACTTCGGGCAGCTGGATGGGCAGACACTCCTCTGGAATCATCTGCGGAATGCCCTGCTTGTAATACACGGGGAACGGCTCGCCCCAGTAACGCTGACGCGAGAAGATGGCATCGCGCAGGCGGTAGTTCACCTTCACGCGGCCAATGCCAGCCTCCTTCACGTACTTCTTCGTGGCGGCAATGGCTTCCTTCACGCTGAGTCCGTTGAGGCTGAAGTCAATATATGGTTTCACGTCGGTGCGTGGCGAATTGCAGACCGTGCCCTCCTTAGCATCGTAGCTCTCTTCGCTCACGTCGGCACCCTCGATGAGCGGGATGATGGGCAGGCCGAAGTGCTTGGCAAAGGCATAGTCACGCGAGTCGTGAGCTGGCACGGCCATGATGGCACCCGTGCCGTAGCCTGCCAGCACGTATTCCGAAATCCAGATGGGGTTCTTCTCGCCCGTGAAGGGGTTGATGGCGTAGGAGCCAGAGAACACGCCCGTCACCTTGTGGTCAATCATGCGTTCACGCTCGGTGCGTCCCTTCACATATTTAATATATGTATCGACGGCCTCCTGCTGTTCGGCGGTTGTCACCCGCTGCACCAGTTCGCTCTCCGGTGCCAGCACCATGAAGGTCACGCCAAACATCGTGTCGGCACGGGTGGTGAAGATGGTGAATGTCTCGTCTGTGCCGGCAATCTGGAACTCCACTTCAGCACCCTCGCTGCGGCCAATCCAGTTGCGCTGCGTCTCCTTGATGCTGTCGCTCCAGTCGATGGTCTCCAGTCCGTCGAGCAGACGCTGGGCGTAGGCACTCACGCGCAGGCACCACTGGCGCATCCGCTTCTGTTCCACGGGGTAGCCGCCGCGCACACTTACGCCCTCCACCACTTCGTCGTTGGCCAGCACCGTGCCCAGCTTGGGACACCAGTTCACCATCGTCTCGCCCAGGAAGGCAATGCGGTAGTTCATCAGTGTGTCGCTCTGCTGCTTCTCGTCCATGGCCTTCCATTCTTCAGCCGTGAAGCTGAGCGGTTCGCTCTGGGCTACGTCCAGGCCCTCGGTGCCCTGCTTTTCAAAGTGCCGGATGAGCTGCTCGATGGGCTGAGCCTTCTGCAGCGTGTTGTCGAAGTAGGCGTTGTACATCTGCTGGAACGCCCACTGCGTCCAGTGGTAATACTGCGGGTCGCAGGTGCGCACTTCGCGGTCCCAGTCGAAGCAGAAGCCAATCTTGTCCAGCTGTTCGCGGTAGCGGTTGATGTTGGCCACGGTGGTCACTTCGGGGTGCTGCCCCGTCTGGATGGCATACTGCTCGGCTGGCAGTCCGTAGGCATCGTAGCCCATGGGGTTGAGCACGTTGTAGCCCTGCAGCCGCTTGGCGCGGGCATAGATGTCGCTGGCGATGTAGCCCAGCGGGTGGCCCACATGAAGTCCTGCCCCTGAGGGGTAGGGGAACATGTTGAGCACATAATACTTGGGACGCGCAGGGTCCTCCGTGGTCTTGTAGGTCTGGTGCTCTGCCCAGTACTTCTGCCACTTCTGTTCAATCTCTCTGAAGTTATATTCCATAGGGTTATACAGTTTTTGGCGGCAAAGTTACGACAATTTGAATGATTGGCAAAGAAAAGCCTCTGACTTTTTGCCGAGAGCGGATGTGTTTTACGCTTGGCGCGGCTGAAGAAAAACAAGAAAAAACCAAAGAAAACAAGAAAAAACAAATTAAGATTGGATACCCCTACCTACTCTGGAATAACTTCGGTTTTTTCTTGTTTTTTCTTGTTTTCTTTTGTCAAACCTTTGTAGCGTTTATACTGGCTGGTTGTCATGCCGCTCCATGCTTTTGTGAGGACATTGGTAAGAATGGCAAAGTCACGAGGTTCGTGAATGCCTGAGCGATGCCATTCGTCGGTCAGTTCCTTGCGCATTGCGATGGAACGCATTCGCTCGTTAATCCAGCGGTCGCTGTAACCCTGCCGACGGTAGTCCTCAACGGCCATCTGAAAAGTCAGTTCGGGGTCTATCATCTGGTCGATACGCTGGCTGCCAAGTTTGGCCAGCCATTGCCGAACAGGTTCTGCTTTCTTGGAGGGTATGGACTGTATGATGCGGAAGATTCCTTCAAGGTCCGCAGCTTGTGTCTTTCTTTTCTTCCCGTCTGGGGCCAGCATGACAACAGGGGTACAAATTGTACCCCACTTGGAATTGAGTTCCGCATCGCGTGACCGCATACGCTTAATGTACTGCTTGACATCAGCACTATCGGTCAAAACCTGTACTATGTCAGCTATAGGGAAATAGAACTTCTCTTGTTCTGCATCCCACACGATGCGCACTTTCTTGCCCTCAAAGAGCTGTATGGCAAAGTTTTCGTCCATGTTAATAGGTTTTTATATGGTGTGGCAGAGTAAGATAGAACCTTCTGCCGATTTTAAGCATTGCGAATTGTAAAGAGGTTTGGCTTCGTCTTGTGATGCAAAACTACTGTTTTTATTTGGAATAGCCAAACTTTGCCATGAATTTTTATGAATGGAACCGCTTTGCGGTCTTTAAAAAAACAAGAAAAAACCAAAGAAAACAAGAAAAAACAAAGCTATTCCAAATAAGTAGCAAGCATCCAATCTTATCTTATTGCTTTTGTTTTTTCTTGTTTTCTTTGGTTTTTTCTTGTTTTTCTTCAGGCGCGCCAAGCGCAAAACACATCCGCTCTCGGAAAAAATCCAACGGGGAAATCAGTGTAATCCGCGTAATCTGCGGTTCTTACGTGGTTGCGACTGGGGTGCAAAGCGGGTCTGTGTGAAGCAGGAAAATGCCAGCTGTGGGAATCAAAAAAGTTGGGGTAGGCAAGGAAAGTTGACGCAACGGCGTTGTTTTTATAAACATCGGCGTTGTTTTTGAAAACAACGTACATTGTTTTTACAAACAACGCCGTTGCGTCAACTTTTGTTGCGGACGTGAGAAATTTTGGTGTGAAGTGAGGGAAATTTTGGTGTGAAGTGGGGGCGGCCTGGGAGTGAAGTGGGGAGTGTTTTTGTCTGAAATGTGGGAAGATGAGCAGTGAAGTCCAACGGGGTGCAGGGTGTTTGGGCAGTGAGGTGATTGCAATGTGGAGGTGGCATTTAACGGTTATTTTACTTCGTTTTGTTAAGATTTCTTAAATAGGGGGGGTAATTACTGAAAATGTTGTATTGAATACGGTCGAAAAGTTAAATTTGTCGCAAATTATAGTCCATTTGTTCCCTGCGGTGGATTTTAATGCGTAAAAGATAGAGCGGGGGCAGTCTTAAAAACATTTTTAACCTAAAAACAAGAGCGTTATGAAAAAATTTCTACGTTCCCTCGTCCTTGTCGCGGCGAGTGCTATCCCGGCACTGAGCTGGGCGGCAACAAACTATGGAATCTACGTGGACGGTACAATGATTAATTCTGACAACTGCAAGAATTTGAAAACCACGCACATGACATCGGGTTCCGTCAGTTACGATTATTCGTCCAACACGTTGACACTGAACAGCGTGTATCTCAACGTGAACAATGAGTCGTACTTCATCAATGCGACTTCGTCTGTGAAGAACGGACTGAAGATTGTAGTGAATGGCTACAACGACATCGGTGAGTGCAACGGTATAGCGATTGCGCTGCAGAAGCCCACTGGCTCCAGTGCATCCCAGCCCAGCTACTATTTCCAGGGCGACGGTGTGCTGTCACTTTATAAGGGCGAAATCGAGACCTTCGACGGTGTCGGCGTCAGCTTTGGCAAAAGCGGCGTAAGCGACACCGACGGCGGACTTGACATCTATGCTGGGTACATCAGAAGCCGAAGCAGTGCGGGCGGCTATGTATGGATCAGTGATGCCAACCTGCACCTGACGGGTAGTACATACGGCAACGGAACCTTTGGCGGTTTCACCAGCGTCTATATGTACAACGGCATTGCGGCTTACTCGGAAGACGGAAAGACCAAGTACAGCTACGGCGGTGCCAGTGTGCTGAGAGACCCAAGCGGAAACATGGTGACGGGTCCTGCCTACATCGGCTATGAAAAGTATGGTCTGAACCTGTGTGGCAAGGAAGTGACTGCGGGTAACTACAACCGACTGAACATGAAGAGTCTTATATCATTCGATGGCACATACAGCTACTCGCCAAGCAGCAAGACGCTGTACATGACAAATGCCACACTGAATAATAACGTTACTTCATACAAACAGCAGCACTACTGCATCACCAACAGCATTGATGGCTTGAAGGTCAATGTGACAGGTACTTGCAAAATATCTGAAAACATGGGGCGTGCTGCAGTCTATTCCACAGGAGACATCACGTTCCAGGGAACAGGCACGCTGTCCCTCCGCTCATCTGCCGGCAAGGCTATCCAGATGGATGCCACGGAGAAAACGATTGGCTTCAGTAACTTGACAGCCGCCGTGGAGTACGGCGGCATCCACTGCAACAATGGCACGGTGTCGTTGTCGAATTGTACGCTGAATGTCAATGAAGGCGGCTCACGGGGTGGCGGCATCCAGAACATGGGCAAACTGCGGTGCTACAATACTGCTGTCACCACCAGCGGCGTGTATTACGATGACCGCGATAATAAATTCTATAAGGTTAGCTCTTCATCGTCCTACACCTACACGGGGGAACTCAACTTCAAGCCCGTCAAGAACTACTACGGCATTCAGGTCTGCGGCGTGGAACTGACGGAGCATAACTACAACAATGTGGCTGCCCCCTACATCGAGAAGGGGTCCATCGTTTACAATCCGTCAACCAATGAGCTGACGCTGACCAACCTGACCATCGACACGAAGGAGCGCGGTGCATTCCCGGCCATTATGATTCACAGTGCGGCCCAGAGCGGCATGAAGGTCTTGCTGGTGGGCAATAATGTCATCAAGAAGACCAACGGCGCGGCTTTCGTGTTCCAGAAGCCCAACAGTACGACGAATGTCTCCAATCCACATTATTATATAGATGGCACAGGCTCGCTCACGCTGGAAGAGAGCGGCTTCCTCTGCTTCGATTTCTGCAACCTTTGCTTCGGCAGCGGCGTTTCGGGTGGTCAGGGCCTGGGCGGATGCACCATCGACGCTCAGTATCTGCAGGCCAGAACTGCTGGGCAGGGTCGCGTCTGGTTTACCGACTGCATGATGACCCTCCACGGCTATGGCAGTGCCGGAACCTTCATGAATTTTGACAACGTCTTCACGTCCTCCCACTGTGTGATTCGCACGCCTGAAAACGGCTCTTACAACAGCAGCAGCTATTATCTGGCTGATGCGAGCGGCAACAAGGTGACGGGCGAAGTCTATATTGGCTGGGAGAAGTATGGCCTGAAGATTTGCGGCATTGAGGTGAACGAAATCAACAAGGACAACATTCAGGACCGCATCAACTCGACTCCATGTATTTACAAATACGGTGCATCGAGTGTTACAGCTCCAGCCTATGGCTCTGTGAAGTATGACCCATCGACCGGAACGCTGACGCTGAACAGCGTTGAGCTTAATGATGTGCTAAATTCGGCTAACATAACGGCTTGTTGCATTGAAAACACGGGCAAGGAGCTGCACATCAATTGCACGGGACAGTCAAGAATCGCGATGAGTCGGGGCAACCGTGCTACCATCTACTCTACGAAGAGCCTTGATTTCAGAGGTTCTGCTCCTTTGGAAGTATTTGCTTCTACCAAGAATGCCATCGAGATAGACGGCAAGGGTCAGACCGTGAAGTTCAACAACTGCAACACGGTGGTGGACGGACGTGGCGGCAATGCCATCAATGCAACCAGAGAAAACCAATATGGACTGAATGTGCAGAGAGCCAACGTGACGGTGAAAGGCTCGGTACACGGCATTGCCTACTACAACCTGGCCAATGCGGCCATCGCCACAGAGAAAGTGTTTGTGCAGCCAGCCAACTCGCAATATCTGGGCTGTTTCCGTGAATTCGGTCGGGGCGAATACTTCGGCGAAACCGTCTTTAAGCCCGTCACTACCAACTACGGCATCCTGGTGAGCGGCCATGAGCTGAACGACGTGAATGCAAACAACTTCTACTTCGACGACATCACTACAGGTTCTGTCAGCTACGATGTCAGCAGCAACACGGTCACCATTGACAACTTGACGGCCAACTGTATGTACATGACAACCTTGAACGGAGAAGTGGTGGAAAGACACAGCAACGGCATGAACATCACAAGCCGTGCAACAGACAACGTGAAGGTGAACCTCGTTGGCAACAGTGTGTTGAACGACATCAATGGTGTCGGCATTTCAGTTTATAAGAACACTACATTCAAAGGCAGTGGTACACTGGACGTTGGCGATAAAAGCATTGCCGGCAGTGACGGCTGCAACATCACCGTGGCTGAAAGCTGTACGCTGAATGCAGGCCGAATGTATGGCAGCGAGGGCGTTGTACATGTGACCAATCAGGCCTCGCTCAACCTTTCGGGCAGTAACAACACCAGCTATCCGACGGTGTATGGATTTGAACGCTTCACGGCGAATGGCTATGCCTCTGGTCAGGTAAACACAGATGTCATCACACCGAATGGCGGCTGGTATGACGAGGAGCATAAGCAATTCGTCACCCACGTCATTGATGGAAGAAATCCTGTCATTGGCCCCGTCAAGATTGCACCTGTCATGTTCCGTGACCTCATAGTTGAAGCTATCGCTGTGACCGATGCCAACAAGGACGACATCTTCCGCGACCTGCCACACGAGGGCACGATGAGTCTCGTGGGTGACTCGCTGTGCGACATGTTGTGCCTGGACAACTTCAAGGTTACAGGTTCGACCTCTACCTACGGCATTCAAAGGTTCAAAACCGGGAGAATGTTCAACGTGGAGCTGAAGGGCGAAAACGAACTGAAGAACTTCAACTATTTCCACTTCGGCGACGGCACTTCCATCAAGGGCGGTGGTTCGCTCACCACGGATGCTTACACCATCTATGTCTATGGCTCACTTTTTGTTGAGGACTGCAGCATCAGTGGTGTCCGCTGGATTGAGTGCCCGGATTCTGCTTCTTATACCAGTCTCAACGTGAATAAAGCTAACCTGAGTCTGAGTGGCAACTACACTGGCCGCTCTACCATCGATGGGTTCAAATACTTCGATCTCAGCAACGCAGTAGTGACGACACCTGCATCTTATATGTATGATAGCAGTGACCGCCAGATGGAGGTGAACGGTTCGGTATATAGCGGCGCTGTAGAAATCCTGGCTACAGAGAACTACGACATTGCGATTGGCAATATGCAGATTACGAGCCTGAACAAGGACGACGTGTTTGGCGACGGAACAGTGAGCCTCTCGATCGACCCCGATGCCCAGGTATATCAGTTGACACTGAAGAATGCCAGCTTATCTGACCGACTCTACATTGGCTGGAATTGCGCGGCTGACGTCATCGTCTGCCTGGAAGGTCAGTCCAGCATTAAGACTGAGCGTGAAGATTGTATCTACTCCACTCGCAGTATTGCTTTCAGGAGTGAAGACGGCACAGGCAAACTTGACCTCTTGTCCAAAGATGGCTCAGGTATCTTCACCATGGGTGATATCATCTTGAACGGTTGCGACCTGACCATCCAAGCTGGTAATTACGGCATCTATAATTACGGCCAGGCAGAAACAGCTGCAGGCACTGCAGGTTCTTGCGCAATTGGATTGCTGCAAGGCGAAGGTGACACAAGGCTCACCATCGACACGGAGACCCGCAACGGCGGGGACAACCTGTGGAATGTTGGTCTCTACGCAGAAGGCCCCATGGAGATTCTGCGACCCGTAGATGCGAACTATAATGAAATGGACGGAAGCATCTGCGACGTGACGGGTGCTCCTATCTCAGGCACCGTGCTTGAAGTCCTTGTGAAGGGTGCTTCGCCAGCAATCTCGGTTCAGGACATCACTGACCTCATTGACCAGTATCTGGAAGGCAGCCCCAACATCACGGTTCAGACTATCACCGACCTCATCGACCGCTACCTGAATCAGGGGAATTGATGCAGAAGAGTGTGTTTTTCCCTATATATAAATAATGTAAGGGAGGATGTCCGCTGGATGGGCATCCTCCCTTATTTTGGTTGGTTTTTTCCCTTTGTTTGATGTTGTATTCGCTTTTTTGGGGTATATTTGCACGAAATTACCATTGTAAAGTATAAAGGAAAAAGAGAAGCACGAAATATAATAACGACTGCACCATGAAAAGAAAGATGCCATTTCTCCTTTTGGCCTTCATCTGCGTAACCTCTTGTTCGGATGAAGAGAATGTCAAAGTAGGCAGGTATATAGCCCTGCCCAGTACGTCACTCTTTGTAGCCACCGACCGCCACGAGGCGGGGGGCGGTAACAACCTGGCCTTGTCGGTGCAGCTGGCGGTGAGCCGCTTCGATGCTGTCACGCCGCGCACGGTGCTCCTTGGTGGCGACTATGTGGGCAAGGGGCCAGACCAAGGCGAAACGGGGCAACCCGCCTTCAGCCTGAATGACCTGCGCAGCGAGATATTCCGCACGTTGTCGCCGGAAGAGACGGATGTACTCTTTACCTATGGTTCGCACGACAAGGGTTGCACCGATGGCTACGGAGCCTTCTTCAGTGGTCCGCGCCGTTGCAGTGGCTACTATGTCTATGGTGTCAGCTACACTCAGATGGTGTTCGATACCGATTCGTTGGCTCGTGCCGCTGTAGCACTCTACGAGGAGCAGAGCGAGGAAACGGACGAGAATGTAGGCCCGCCCCCTGGAGGCGAAGGTGGTGAACAACCTGCGCCGCAGCCAGGTGGACAGCGTGGACTGAAGGCATATAGCGGCATCGATGTGGCCGACCCCTTCGGAATCTCTGCCGAGTCGGCAGCAGCCCGGTTCACTGCATGGGTCTCCAGCCTTACCGACCATGCTCCTATCGTGGTGATGACTCATGTGCCGATGCACGCCCATCGTAACGACAACCCCGGCGGTCTGCGCTGGTTCAATGCGTTGAGCCGCGCCGCTGAGACGCACGATGTCATCCTCTTTTTTGGCCACAACCATTCGTTGGAGGAACGTGGCGACAGCCTTGACCAATACTGCTATTTGCTTACGCCTGGTGACAGCATCAACGTGCAGGGAGACAGCAATCAGGGTGTGCAGCGTAGGCGGCTCAATTTTACTTATGCCAATGCTGGCTATCTGAAATTGGGCTGGAGTACGCTCGTCACCTTTGCGGATGCTGACCGCGATGGGCACTACGACCAGATGCAGCTGCGCCGCTTCAGTGTCTTTGGCGAGGATGACTCTCATTTTGGCCTGACCGACAAGCTCAATCCCTACACACTGACTCTTAGACACAGGTAGGGTGCGCGCAGCCATGGCTGCTTGTGCGAAGTGCGATTGTGTGGCAGATGATTCCCTTTCTGTGACGCACAAAAAAGGTGACATTCCAAAGCCGAAGCCCTGAAATGTCACCACCTATTATCTAACTAAAACCTTTTTCTTTTTTTGAAGTCCTCAACCCCGAAAGGGGAGGAAGACTGCCAACGTGTTATTTCAGAATAGAAATGTTGGCTGCGATTGCTGCAACTGCTACGAGCACTGCTGCGATAATTGTCATAGTTTCCATAAAACAATCTCCTTTCTTTTTTTAGTTTTTACTTTTTGTTTTTTTTGTGTTTGTGCTTTTTTTGAGCTTTGGTCTCCATGAGTTGTTGGCTGTTCGCCTTCAACTCAGGAGCCTTGACTCGCTTTTGCTTTACTAACCTTTTATCAATCCTTTTTTATTTACCCTAATTAAACTAACCTATGAAAGAAAACCTTAATCTTTTTACCCTTTGTTTTTGATTTCGCTGCAAAGGTACGGCGTTTTTGTGATACCGAGCAAGCATTTTAGCAAGAAAGGTGCAGAAGCACGGTGTTTTTATGATTTAAGTCAATAAATGTTAGGGTGCACGCATCAAAAAACCGTGATTGTGCGCCCGCACAACCACGGTGTAGAGAGATAAACGTTTTGACAGTGAGAGAGGTCTCTCAATGCTCATCTTTTTTTGAATTCGGCTTGCATGAGTAGGCTGAAGGTTGAGCCAAATCCTTCTCGGCTGTCCACTTGCAGGTGGGCATCCATGCCGTCGGCGAGGCGGCTGGCTATGTTGAGGCCGAGTCCCAGGCCGGGAACAAATTCGTTGTTTTTCCAGAAGAGGTTGAAGGCGGCTCGTTGTTTTTCGGGCGATATGCCGCAGCCGGTGTCTTCAACGATGATTTCGGCTTCGCTGCTGTTGTAGTGGTAGCGTAGGGTGAGGGTGATGGTTCCGCTGGTGGTGAATTTGACGGCATTGCTGAGTAGCTGGTCGAGGATGTATTTGAGGCGTTGGCGGTCGGTGTGGAGCTGGATGTGGTGGCGGTGGTTGGTGACGATGAATTCAACGCCTTGCGGTATTTTGTCTTTCCATTCGTGGGCTATCTCTTCGATGATTTCGTCAGCATAGAATTCGGACTTGACGAACTGGAGCCGTCCGCTCTCGATGCGTGAGAACATGAGGATGTCCTCAATCATGGTGGCGAGCTTTTTGTTGTTTTCGCTGATGAGCTGGCTGAATTCGGTGAGTTCGTCGGGGGTGAGTGCTTCGGGTGGCAGGGTGATGATGACATCGCTGAAGCCTACGACCGCGTTGAGGGGTGTGCGGATTTCGTGACTGATGGTCATGAGGAAGTCTTCTTTCTGCTTGGCTTCTTCTGCCAGTCGGATGGCGGTGCGGAGTTTTTCTTCGTTTTGCTTGGTGGCGTTGATATTGATGGCGAGTCCGTCGATGCGTACTTGCGGCCCAGCGGTTGTGCGGTTTTGTTGTTTTGTTGTTTTGTTGTTTTGCGGTTGTACGGTTGTGCGGTTTTTTGTGGTGGGCTGTATGAAGAATCGGAGCTGCCACCATTCGTAGGTGCCGTCTTCGTCGATGTCGGCAAAGATTTCGTACTGGTGTGCGCCGGCTATCTTGAGGGATTGCTGAATGAGTGGGACGGGTTCGCGGTGGTCGGGGTGTATGTGCTGGAGTGTGTTTTGCATTTCGGCCTCGTTGCGGATTTGTCGGCTGTCGGCTCCGTTGAGGGCGAGGTTGCGCAGGTTGGCTTTACGGCGCACGTCGTGGAGGAGGTGCTGGCTGGTTCGTTCACGAAGGAAGTTCATGAGGGTGAGCCAGACGAAGGCAACGAAGATGGCAAAGAGGATGAGGGTGACGCGGAGGGTGTAGTAGGACCAAGGGCTGGTGTAGCGGGGCGGTGCTCCGACGATGTAGAAGCGGTCGGCATAGTCGTGGTAGCGGTAGCCGAGCTGCTGCATGGCTTTGTAGTCCATGTAGTAGTGTTTTTCGTGCTGTTTGCCGGAGAGGTCTTTGGGGCTGGCTCCCCAGAGGAGTTTGGCTCCTGCCTGGGCGATGTCGGTAGCTACGGTGTTGTAGTCGGCAAAGTAGCCTGCGAGGTATGCACCGCTGCCGTCGGCGAATCCTGCTTTGACGGCGGTGAATTGGGGACGGTGCGTTTTGTTGGGGATTTCTTTGCTGTACATGTCTCGCTTGACGGCCAGGTGGGGAAAGGACCATGCGTTCATGTAGATGTTGCGGAGGTATGGTTGGTTTTCGGTGTTGCGACTATCCGTTTTTGCTGTTGTGAGGTTGCCAGCGGAGGGTGCTAAGGCTGTGGTCTTGGTGTTGCGTTCCGGGGACTCCACGGAGATGGTGTAAACGAGGATGCTGTCTTTGTATTGGGGGGCGATGTTGCTCAGGTCGTAGTTGGCTGGGAAGTATCGGCTGTTGCAGACGTAAGGGGGACGGGCTATGCTGCGGAGGAGTTCTTCGCGGATGATGGAGTCTTGCTGGAAGTAGTCGAGTTCGATGGCGATGATGTTGATGCCAGTGAGCTCGGTAGCGAGGTTGATGTTGGTGGTGTAGTCGATGGGGTCGTAGAAGACGACGGTGTTTTTGTGTTCGCGGAGGAAGTTCCAGTTGGGGTGGTGGAGTGAGCCGAAGACAATGGGTGTGTTTTCTGCGTAGGGCAGGATGTCGTCGAGGCGGTATCGGGAGATGTCGTAGGCGGTGCGGTCGCCTTCTGAGAGAATAAGGTCGGCTTTCCATCCGATTCGTTTCAGAGAGTCAGCGACGCGGAGGAAGTTTTCTCTGCCTGATGCCAGTGGGTTTTCCAGCTGGAGGTAGATGTTGCGGATGTCGGCATCGATGTTTTGTCGGCGGAGGGTGGAGGCTATTTTTTCGTCGAATGTCTTGTAGGAAGGGAAGTCGCTGCTGTAGCCGTGTATGACGAGCACGTTGCTCTTCTTGAAGCCGCCAGCGTCGCGGCCCGTGCAGGATGTGGTGAGCCACCCTGTGCAGAGGATGAGCAGGAGCATCTGGATGTAGCGGGGTATGCGGAAGTAGAATGTGCTGCCTTTTCCCGCTTTGCTTTTCACGCCGATGGTGCCGCCCTGTTTGTTGATGATGGTTTTGCTGATGTTGAGGCCGAGTCCTGTGCCTTTGTCGGCCTCGTTTTCCTTGTAGTAGCGGTCGAAGAGTTTCTGCTGGTGCTCCTCGCTGATGCCGCAGCCAGTGTCGCGGACGTAGATTTCTATTTCGTCTGTGTCGCTAATGGTTTTCCAGCCCAGGGTGACGCTGCCTGTTTCGGTGAACTTGAAGGAGTTGTTGATGAAGTTATTGATGACTTGTATGGTGCGGTTGATGTCGATGTTGATGGTGGCATCGTTTGGGGCTGTCTCCAGCAGGAACTGCAGGCGGTCGGGAGCCAGGATTTTGTTGCTGGCGTAGGTGTTGGCAATGAGTTCTTTCACACTGACTGGTTTCTGTATGAGTTGTATGTCTCCGCTTTCCAGTTGTGCTTTTTCTACGACGCTGTTGATCATGTTGAGGATGAGTTCGGTGTTTTGGTGTATGATTTTGCCGTATTCTTCACGCTCGCCGGGGGCGAAGGTCATGTTGGAGGAGGTGAGCAGGGTGGAGAAGCCCGTGATGGCGTTGAGCGGGTTGCGCAGGTCGTGGCTGATGTTGGCGAAGAAGTTTTCCTTCAGGGCCACTTCGCTGGCTTTGATTTGTGCTTGCAGAAGGGTGTCTTCGATTTCTTTTTTTCGGTCGATGTTGAGCATGATGCCGTAGAGGTCGCCCGTCTTGGCGGACTCATCGGTGGCTGTGTAGGTCATTTCGTACCACGACCAGGTCTTGCCTTCGTCGAAGGTGAGTCTAAGGCGAACCACTCGCTTGCCTCTCTGCTGGCGGAAGTCGTTGAGGGTGTCGAGCGACGTGAGGCTGTCGGGGTGCACCATCTGCCTAAAGTTTTTCATCGGGATGTTGGTGCTGGGCAGCCCGTGTTTCTGGGCGTATTTCTTGTTCACGGAGAGCGTTTCTTCGTTGCGATGCCACAGCGTGTCGTTGCCGTCGCTGAAGATGAGGTTGTGCATTTTTTCTTCATAGACAAGGCTGTCGAGAATGGCGTTTTGTGCCCGCTTTCTCCACAGGTAGAGCAGCTGCCCCAGAATGGCGACCAGTCCGCTGGCGAACAGGGCAATCAGGGCGATGATGCCCAGATATTTCATGGGTTGCTTCAGGGCCATGGGCGCGTTGATGACGTTGTATTTCTCTGCCACCAGGTCGTACTTCAGCTCTGGCTTCAGCTTCTGCATAGCGTTGTAGTCCAGATAGCAGCCACTTTCGTGGGTGGCTATTGGCAGTGCGCCGGGCGATGTGCCGCTGAGAATTTTGGCTGCATAGCCCACTTGGTCTTTCACCTGAGTCTCGGTGCTGGTGAAGTAGCCTCCCAGGAATTTCAGGTGTTGCGGGTCGTTGAATTGCTGGCGAATGCAGGTAAACTGCGGTACGTGTGTGCGGTCGATGATGGCATCCGAGAAGATGTCGTACTTCACCTGCACTTGCCAGGTGTTCTTGGCGTTCAGGTATGCCTTTGTCAGGTTGAGCTTGCCTTGGCTGGCTGGTTCGCCCTCCTTGCAGTTGGTCTCGGGACTGGCACACGACGTGAAGTTGATGAGCACCTTTGCGGGGTAGTTCTTGGCCATGAACTGGTTGTCCACATCGTCCATCCTGTGGTCGGCATTGTTGATGAAGCGGGTGCTGTCGGAGATTTGTCCGTAGAACTTGTGGCGCAACACGTCGTCGTGGTCATTGTGGTCCAGTTCGATGTTGGCAATCTGCGAGTCGGTGATGGCCAGCAGCATCTCCATGCAGCGGGGCAGGTTCAGGTTGTTGCAATAGCCCGTCATCATGGGGAAGCGTTGCAGCGAATCGCGCATCAACACATTGATGCCGGCAAAGACCACAGGCACCCTGCTGAACAGGCTGTCGGCCACGTGCTGCCTCAACACCCATCGCAGGATGGGGTCGTCGTTCAGCAAGATGATTTCCGGTTTCCACAGGCTGATGGAGTCGGCATAGCGTGGCCAATCTACTTCGCTCAGCTGTTCAGGCGAGCGGTGCAGCATGTTGGCATAGATGTGGTGAATGTCGGCATTGATGTTCTCTTTGCGGAAAGCCTCCGCCATGCACTCCGTGAAGAATGCCCCTTCTTCGCCCGTACTGTCCCACGAATGAATGACGAGCACACTCCTGACAGCCCCCTTGGGCGTTTTCTTTCCACACGAAGACAGGCTACCCGCCAGCAAGATGCTGGTCAATATAATATAAATAAGGTGTAGATGTGCTTTTCTCATGGTTCGTTTTTTGTTTCTTTGGCTGCAAATTTAAATACTTTTTTTCGTTTTCCTCCTCATATCCATGATTTTTAGTACTTTTTTTGAAAAAAAGCGTGAAAGGTGTGGCTGAAAACCAAATAATGCTTACCTTTGAATCGGAAAAAACGTACAAACATTAAAACTTTTATGCCTTATGAAGAAGACTGTACTTTCTTTGTTTTTGATGGCCAGCAGCATCATGGCTGGCGCACAACAAGTGGTTAATGTAGAATATCTGAATGGTGACCTTGACCAGGACGGCCTGATTACAACCTCCGACGTGACAGGCTTGATTGATGCCTACCTTGAAGACGAACTGCCCGCAGGGGTAGTTTCCGTGACGATTGACGATAGTGAGGTGCAAGCCCGAATAGCCGACCTGCAGGCTGTAGTCGCAATGCTACAATCCAGGCAGGAGGATTCCGAATACAAAATTACCGTGTTAAAGTCAGATGTTGCAGCCTCCGAAGACCGAATAGCAGCAATACAGGCAAAAGTTACGACGTTGGAATCCGAAATGAAAGACATGGAGGCCAATGCAGTCAAGGAAGAAGACCTTCAGGCAGGACTGGCAGCCATGAAGGCATACGTGATGAGTGATGTTCAGACATTGCAAGTCCAGATAGAAGATCTTCGGTACTGGAACAACCAGATACCGGGTCTGACAGAGGCCATCAACAACCACGAAATGTATATTTCAGAACTGCAACAGCAAAACGTCAGCCAGCGAGAACAGATAGAAGAACTCTACAAGATGAACTACGACCTGCAAGATCGAAACACTATTCTGATGGACACTGTAAACGCCTTGCGCCAGATGGTAACTGACCAGCAAGACCGGATTGCTGTCCTGGAAGACATCATAAACAGGATGGCAGAATAGAAGAGAAAAGCGAATTGTGGATTATGAAAATCCAAAACATAGACCTCGGTGAGCACCCCCTGATGCTCGCCCCGATGGAAGACGTGACCGACCAGGCGTTCCGAATGCTTTGCAAAGAATTCGGAGCGTCTATGGTCTATTCCGAATTTGTCAGTGCCGATGCCCTCATTCGCAACGTCAACCGCTCACTCGAAAAGATTCGTGTTGACGACCATGAACGCCCTGTAGCCATCCAAATCTACGGACGCGATGTCCCCAGCATGGTCGAAGCCGCACGCATGGTGGAAAGCGAGGCTCACCCCGACCTGCTCGACCTCAACTTCGGCTGCCCCGTCAAGAAGGTTGCGGGCAAGGGAGCCGGTTCTGGAATGCTCCGCACACCACAGCTCATGCTCGACATCACGCGAGCCGTGGTTCAGGCCGTCCGCATCCCCGTCACCGTCAAGACACGCCTCGGCTGGGACGTGCCCACCATGATGAACGCACAGACCTTCCTGCCCGATGCACCCGCCGACCGTCCCTACATCCTCGAACTTGCCGAGCGGCTGCAAGACTGCGGCATAGCCGCCCTCACCATCCACGGACGCACCCGCTCGCAAATGTATCAGGGCCAGGCCGACTGGACCCTCATCGGAGCCGTCAAGCACAACCCCCGCATCCACATCCCTATCATTGGCAACGGCGACATCACCACTGCCGAACAATGTCAGCACGCCTTCCAGCAATACGGTGTCGATGCCGTCATGATAGGCCGAGCCACCTTCGGTCAGCCCTGGCTCTTCCGCGACATCCGCACCTACCTTGACACAGGCCACCACGATGACACCCTCACGCTCGACTGGAAATTTCAGGTGCTCCGCCGCCAGATACAGCAGTCCGTGGCCTACAGCCTCCGCGCCGACAACGCCCTCAAGGAGCACAAACGCACCGAACTGGGTGGCATCATCCATGTTCGCCGCCATCTTGCCAACAGCCCCCTCTTCAAGGGAATCCCCAACTTCCGTGAAACACGCATCCGCATCCTCCGTGCCGAAACACAAGAAGAACTCTTCCGTCTGCTCGACGAAGCCTACCAGCGCATAGCGGCTGGGTAAGGGTGCATAATCATTCCATGACAATCACTTTTGTGCTTGTTCTTTGTCCGGCAATAGATAGTCGCTGGCCTTGGCTGGCGAAATGACGCTATGTCCTAACTGGCTCTCCAACTGATTGCGAGCGGCCTTTGCCACGCTTCCACCGTCCTTTGTCACTTGGGCTTGCTGATGGAAACCATGAGGGTCGCGCTGCTTGGAGAGTTCAGTGGCTGAAGCCTCGGCAAGGATATTGAAAGCAATTTCAAGGTTGGTCATATTATCGCGTAGGTTCTCTTTCTTCAATCCTTTGAACTGCTTGTATTGCTTAGTCGTGAATCCGCTCCACTCACGGGTAATAATGTCGGTCAGCGAAGCATATTCCAGTCCTTCTTTCACGCCAGTCCGCTTCCATTCGTCGGTCAGTTCCTTTCGGACTTCAATACTCTTGATGCGCTGGTTTATCCATGCGTCACTATAGCCCAGCCGCTTGTAGTCGATAATAGCCTGGTCAATGCTTAGTTCTGGGTCTTGCATCTGGTCTATACGTTGTCTGGCCACTTGCGCCATCCATTGCTTAAATGGTTCTGCCTTGGGCGACGGGATGGACTGGATGATACGGAAAAGTTGTTCTGTATCAGCAACATCCGTCATGCGCATCTTGCCATCAGACGCTTTCATTTTCAACTGGTAACAATTTGTTACCGTTTCATTCCCCTCTTTGACAAGCCTCCCTTTTAAGACTTTCCAATACTTTCTTGCTGTTTGGTAATCACTATCTGTTAATACAGACACGACATCTACTATAGAGAAATACCACTTCTCTTCCTGGTCATCCCACAGGGTACGTACTTTTTTCTGTTCAAATAGTTGTAATGCTTCTTTCTGGCTCATATTTATAGTTTCTGTATTTTATGAATAAGTGTTTGTATGTCTGTATCACAGATATTTATATTGAGGCTACAAATTTACGAAAATAATCTCAAGGCTGGTGTGTGTCGAGAAAAAAACTGGTGGTCGTAAGTGAAAAATGTCGAGATTTCTGAAAATTTGCTAAGAACTTTGGGACTTTAGGGGGCAGTGCTTCTGTTGGAAAGCCCTTGGTCTTTGGGGATTTTGGTGGCATTTTGTCTATATACTTTATGGGCAGAAAAGATGGCTGCGCCTCTTGTTGCTGTAGTCTGTAGAAAAACAGGGGCTTAAGCGGGGTGGGCGGGAGCAACCCTTCGGAGCGGCATAGGCAATGCGTCTGGTTCGTGTAGGCAATGAAGTGGGATTGATTGCCTACGCGAGAGCGACGGATTGCCTACGTGAGTCGGAGGTTTTGCTGATTGCGGTGGTGCTTGAGGAGTGTCTGGAGCCGCTTCGGGCGCGGATTGCCGTAAACGGATTTTAACGAATGTGTGTGGCCAGCGTATAGCGGCGGAAAAACGTAAAAACGTAAAAAAACCGCCCTGTTTCCTTGTGTGTGAAAATCAAATGTTTTATCTTTGCGAAAAAATTGCGGGAGGAAGACTGTACCTCCCTGCTACCGTGTTCAGACTGGTGGAACTTTTTCCTAACCGAACAATAACTTTTAACACCTTAACTTTTAATTCACAATCATGGATTTATCTAATTTTTCACTGGAAGGTAAGAATGCCTGGATTACGGGCGCTTCTTACGGCATTGGGTTTAACATCGCCAAGGCTTTTGTGAAGGCTGGCGTGAAGAACATCGTGTTCAACGACATCAACGAGGCTGCCCTGCAGCGCGGTCTCGACAACTACAAGGAGGCTGGCATCAGCAACGTGAAGGGTTACGTGTGTGACGTGACAGACGAAGTGGCTGTAGGTAAGCTGGTCGATACCATCCACAAGGAGGTGGGTCAGATTGACATTCTGGTGAACAATGCCGGCATCATCAAGCGCATCCCGATGCACGAGATGAAGCGTGCGGAGTTTCAGCAGGTCATCGACATCGACCTCGTGGCTCCCTACATCTGTGCAGCTGCCGTGTTGCCAGAGATGATGGAGCGCAAGGAGGGCAAGATTATCAACATCTGCTCGATGATGTCGGAACTGGGTCGCGAGACGGTGAGCGCATACGCTGCTGCAAAGGGCGGACTGAAGATGCTGACCCGCAACATCTGTTCGGAGTATGGCGAATACAACATCCAGTGCAATGGCATTGGCCCAGGCTACATTGCCACACCGCAGACGGCTCCGCTGCGTGAGCGTCAGCCCGATGGCAGCCGCCACCCCTTCGACAGTTTCATCTGCGCCAAGACTCCTGCTGGCCGTTGGCTCGACCCCAGCGAACTGGGTGGCCCAGCCGTGTTCCTGGCTTCGAAGGCCAGCGACGCTGTGAACGGTCATGTGCTCTATGTCGATGGTGGTATTTTGGCTTACATTGGCAAGCTGCCTAAATAAAGGAAGTGAATAGTGAAAAGTGAAGAGTGAAAAATCTAAATTTCAGTTTAGCCAGCGTTAGGCTGCGTTTAGCCTTGGTAACTTAGATTTTTCACTCTTCACTTTTCATTTTTCACTTTCCCCTCTTCCCTTGCTAATTATGAACAATGAACTGGACTACAGCAAGCAGCGGACTGTGTTTTCGCTGAATGCACCGACGGATGCGGACGCAGTGTGTGTCCGCATCTATTCGTGCATGGAGGCTTCTGAGCCTGAGCGCACCGTGTGGCTGGCATGGGTGAGCACAGACAGCTGGGTGGGCAGTGTGGAGGGCGACCTGCTGGGGAAGTTCTACACGTTTGAGGTGTTCCCCAGGGGCTGCGGTGGCCATGGACTGGGGGAGTGCCCAGGCGTGTTTGCACGGGCGGTGGGCGTGAATGGCCGGCGTGCTGCCATCATCGACATGGCGGGCACAAATCCTGCGGGCTGGGCCGAGGATGTGCGTCCCGTGGTCGGCTCGCCGTCGGACCTTGTGGTCTATGAACTGCACCACCGCGACTTCTCGGTGCATCCGTCGGGGGGCTATGAGCACAGGGGCAAGTATCTGGCTCTGACTGAACCGAAGGCTCTGTTCTACCTGAAGTCGCTGGGGGTGGGTGCGGTGGAGCTGTTGCCCTCATTCGACTTTGCCACGGTGGATGAGGCTCACCCCGAATGGCCGCAATATAACTGGGGCTACGATCCGCAGAACTACAATGTGCCGGAGGGGTCGTACAGCACGGATGCTCGTCGGCCCGATGTCCGCATCAGGGAGTTTAAGCAGATGGTGATGGCTCTGCATGGGGCTGGCATACGGGTGATTCTGGATGTGGTGTATAATCACTGCTACAGTGTGGCGGACAGCAACTTCCAGCGGACTTATCCTGACGGCTATTTCCGGCGAACATCCGACGGACAGCTGAGCAATGGTTCGGGCTGTGGCAACGAGACGGCCAGCGAGCAGTGGCTGATGCGGCGGTTCATGGTGGAGAGCGTGTGCTGGTGGGCTACGGAGTATCATGTGGATGGCTTCCGTTTCGACTTGATGGGGCTGCACGACGTGGAGACCATGAACAGCATCCGCAAGGCGCTGGACGCGATTGACCCCAGCATCACGATGCACGGAGAGCCTTGGACGGCTGGCCCTGCGGCGCTGGACAGCGGGCTGTCTGCTAACAAGGAGCATATTTGCCAGATGCCCAGTATTGGAGCATTTGGCAATGAGTTGCGCGATGCTCTGTTGGGCGACCATCCCGCTGCGACATGGTTGGCTGGGAGTGCGGATGCTGCGGAGCGTGTGAAGTTTGGCATTGTGGGTGGCATTCGCCATCCGCAGGTTGACGCACAGCGTGCCAGTTATTGCGGGGAGCCTTGGGCTGTGCAGCCCAGCCAGCACGTTTCGTATGTGAGTTGTCACGACGGGCTGTGCCTGGCAGACCATTTGCGGGCGGCTTTCCCACGGCTTAACCAGCAGCGGCTGGTGAGGTTGAACAAACTTGCCCAGACCTGTGTCCTGCTGAGCCAGGGTGTTCCTTTCCTGTATGCCGGAGAGGAGGTTTTTCGCTCGAAGCAGGGCAACAGAAATTCCTACAATGCCCCTGACGAGGTGAACCAGATTGACTGGACGGGGCTGCAACGCTGGCCCGACTTATTTCTATATTATAGGGGACTTATCCAGTTGCGGAGGGAGCACAGGGCATTCCGCATGGGCAGTGCCGAGGCGGTGCGGCGGCATTTACGCTTTCTCCCTGCTCCGTCGGGTGTGGTGGCGTTCCACCTGGACGGCGAGGCTGTGGGCGATGCGTGGCACGACATCTATGTGGTGCTGAATCCGTGTCGATACACCAAAAAAGTGACTTTGCCCCCTGCCCGTTACACTGTGGTTTGCAAGGATGGCAAAGTCAATCTGCAAGGGATGGCCACTCATCGTGGCGGCATCCTGCGGGTGGCTCCACAGCAGGCTGTGGTGCTGTATCACTGAGCACGGTAGTAGTGCATGATTTTTCTGCCGAAGAAGGTTTGTATTTCGGCAAGACGGGCATTGCGTAGCGTGGGGGCTGGTACATGGCCGTCGATGGGGGTTGGCCCCATCTCCACGAAACATTCGTCCCAGAGGTCTGCGTCGATGAGCGACTGGTGCAGGGTGCGTCCGCCCTCTACCAGCAGGGTCTGTATGCCGTCGGCATAGAGGCGGTCCATGCTGCAATCGGCTCCCTTTGTGGCTACGTATATCTTAGGATTGGGTCCGTACCAGCTGCGGACGTTGAGGGCGGGGTGGTCCAGTTCCCAAGTGGTGCGGCCTACCATGATGGCTTGGTGCTCGGCACGGCGTTTGTGGCAGAGCATCTGTGTGTAGGGGCTGGAGATGTGGCCGTCGATGTAGCCGTTGGCCGACTGTGCCCACTTTAGGGTGATGTAGGGCCGGTGCTCCTGGTGGAAGGTAAAGAAACGGCGGTTGAGTGCCTGACATTCGGCTTCGAGCACGCCGACTGTGACCTCGATGCCCGCTTCGCGCAGTCGCTGGATGCCTCGTCCTTGCACCTTGGCAAAAGGGTCGATGCAGCCCACGACGCAGCGGCGGAAGCCTTTGCTGGCCAGCAGTTCGGCGCAGGGCGGTGTCTTTCCCCAATGGCTGCACGGCTCCAGGCTGACGTAGATGGTGCTCTGGGGGATGAGGTGAGTGTCTTGTGGCTTGACCGAGGCACAGGCATTGACTTCGGCATGGCCTTCGCCACAGCGCACGTGGTAGCCCTCGCCGATGATGCGGTCTTGGTGCACGATGACGGCTCCCACCATGGGGTTGGGCTGAGCGTTTTGCATTCCGTTCTGGGCCAGCTGGATGCAGCGGCGCATGTAGAGTTCGTCAGTGTTCATGGTTGTATTTCATGTTTCGGGGGTGATGAGCCAGGATTTCTTCTCGCAGGTGTGTGGTGTCGATGTGCATGTAAATCTGTGTGGTGGCTATCGACTCGTGTCCCAGCATGGCTTGTATGGCTCTGAGGTTGGCTCCGCCTTCGAGCAGGGCTGTGGCAAAGCTGTGGCGCAGGGTGTGGGGCGACACGGTCTTCTGGATGCCAGCCTGCTCCACCAGCGACTTGATGATGTAGAACACCATGATGCGGGTGAGCCGTTGGCGGCGACTGTGGCTGACAAACACGTAGTCTTCTTCGCCTGGCTTGATGTCGATGTGGCAGCGGTCGGCAAACCAGAGGTTCAGTTCCCTCACGGCTTTTCCGCTGATGGGCACCAGCCGCTGTTTGTTGCCTTTGCCTTCCACACGGATGAAGCCTTCGTCCAGGTAGAGGTTCGACATCTTCAGGTTGCAGAGTTCGCTCACACGCAGTCCGCAACTGAAGAGTGTCTCGATGATGGCCTTGTTGCGGTGGCCCTCCCTGTCGCTGAGGTCGATGCAGGACTCCATGGCATCGACTTCGTCCACGGTGAGCACATCGGGCAAGTGCTTGGGGTGTTTGGGAAACTCCAGCAGCTCGGTGGGATTCACTTCCAGGGTGTCTGAAATAACGAGGTAGTGGTAGAAGCTGCGCACACCTGACAGGATGCGAGCTAACGACGTTGGGGCTATGCCTACGTCAATCATGGCAGCGGCAAAGTGCTGGAAGTCTTCCAGCTGAAGTTCTGGGGAGAGGAAGTCTTTCTTCTCTATTTCCAGGAAAGCGATGAACTTCTGCAAGTCCCTCTTGTATGCCTCGATGGTGTTTGCCGAGAAACTTTTCTCCAGTCTTAAGTATTGGTAATACCGCCTCAGTACATTGTCTTTTTTTAACTTTGCATCCATCAGTTTTGTCTTGTTGCGGCTACAAAGGTACAAAAAAATGTAATTTTACAATTGACTATTTGACGATTTTGTTTTAAATCCGTACTTTTGTGCGCACAACCGCAAAAAACTCAAATGAAACACTACTTTCTTTACACGCTTATTCTTTTGGCCTTGTGCGTCAAGGCTCAGGCCCAGTGTCCTGCTGTCAACACGGCTTTCAAGGCAGGTGAGGAGTTGAACTACACGCTCTATTTTAATTGGAAATTCATCTGGATTAAGTGTGGGTCGGCTACTTATACCACCACGAATGGTACCTACAATGGGAAAGACTGCTATCGCAGTGACCTGCTGTTCCGCACCAACAAGAAGTTTGACAGGTTTTTCACGCTGCGCGATACACTGTTGAGCTACGTGACCAAGGACTTGGTTCCGCTCTACTTCTACAAGGCTTCGCTGGAGGGCAAGAATCACCGACTGGAAGAAGTGTGGTACAGTTATCCCGACGGGAAATCTCATGCAAAGCTGAAATACACCAACCCAAAGGGCGATGTGTTCCCTGGTGAGGTGACACAGCAGGAGTGCATCTACGACATGATGAGCATGATGGCCTTGGCTCGTTCTTTCGACCCCAAAGATTACAAGAAGGGACAGCGGCTGCATTTTCCGATGACTTCGAGCGAAGAAGTTGAACCTCAAACCATTCTTTACAAGGGGAAAGAAGAGTTCAAGGCCAACGATGGTGTGACCTACCGCTGCTTGGTCTTCTCCATGCTTGACTGGGAAGACCGCAAGAAGGAAAAGGAAATTCTGCGCTTCTACTTCTCTGATGACGAAAACCACCTGCCGCTGCGCATCGACTTCCACTTGAAATTTGGTACGGCCAAAGCCTTCTACTCAGGCGGAAAGAATCTGCGCAACCCTGTCAAGTCTATTGTGAAGGGAGGCTAAGCGTGTCTTCTTGCAGGGTGACAGCTTCCTCTTCTGCCTGTTCGCTGCTTGGGAACGAGAGGTACATGAACGCAAAGACGCATCCCAGCACAATGATGGCAATCATCATGGTCATCAGCATCATATTGCGGTTTAGTCTGGCTGCTTTGCTGTGTCTCATATTAGGTGAGTTCTAAAAATTAACATTTATGAGTGGAAGCCGTACCTTCAGAATCAGTTCAGTTGGTTTCAGTGCCTCAAAGGGCATCGTTGGCTCGCGAAAGTGTTCGTTTATCCACTCATTTGACTTGATTATTTGATGTTAAGACACAGCTATCCCATAGAGGCAATAAGCTGCGGCTGGTATTTGTTGATTTGCACATTGTATATTCAATTATAATTTATATCTTTGCATTCGTTAACAACATCAAGGAAGTGGAATAAGGCTGATTGCTCATTCGTCATAAGACAG
>JAFTEV010000013.1 GCA_017453465.1 Bacteroidaceae bacterium
ATGCCACCAGCGGACAGAAAACTCTGACTGGGCATCGAGCCCAGCCAGAGTTTGCCAAGAAAGTAACGCTCAGGCTTGTCCCCCAGCAGTTCTTGGCTGGTCAGCAGCAATTAACGCTGACACAGTTCAGTTGACATACCCGATAGTTCTTTAATTTTTTGCCGAAATTTCAGATGACAAGAATTAAAAGCGGACGCTTTATTTCCTATATGTCTTTAGTTATTCTTTTATTTCATACTCATAGCTGTTTTTAAGTTTTCAACTGCAAAGTAAGTGTTTCTTTTTGAATGATGCAAGAGAAAGAATAACTTTTTCTTGTTTTCATGAATATTTAGTGATTATGTGATGAATATTTAATGACAGTAGAGTAAACCATGTGTTTTGCAAAATTGACTAACGGTTTGTGGAATAGTCGCACAATTCTCTCGTTGCAATAGAAAAGTTCTCCTGCTGCGGTGGGGGAAGTTCTACCATTGCGAAGGGAGAACTTTGTTGATATAGTAGCACTGTATTGCTACCGTAGTGAGTGAGTTGTGCCACGGCAACGGTAATGCAGTGCACCACTGGAATCTGGTCGTTTCTGCTTCATGCAGAGATTTTACAAAAAAACTCTCACCCCGTCATAGATAGTAGTTAATAAATTGTTTTACATTTTCTTAATGGAATGACAGGTTCCATGGGCAGATGTCGCAGATTATGACAGGTTATCAAAGAACCTGTCACCATTAAATCGTTTGAATATCAGTACAGTAAACAAATTATGATAGGAATGGCAGGCTTTTGTCGATAAACTTTAGTAAATAGCCAGGAATAAATATTTGTTGTACAATTGCGGATTGCTATAATTGTTTTAGCAATGCTGTGCCCAGACCCGTAGCAAGGCTTTTTCGGGCCGTATGCCCCATTAAATTTCGCTTGAGCCAAATCTACTGGGCCAGGTTTTCGTTAGCAGTTATGTAAACTTATACAACAAATAGAGAGAGGGCATTGTATCCTCTCTCTATTTGTTTGCGGTGCGTACGAGACTCGAACTCGTGACCCCCTGCGTGACAGGCAGATATTCTAACCTACTGAACTAACGCACCAGATGTTTTGTATGTGGGCTGTGGCGAAACGGCTTGCGGTGCGTACGAGACTCGAACTCGTGACCCCCTGCGTGACAGGCAGATATTCTAACCTACTGAACTAACGCACCAATGTGTTGCCTTGCAGTGTGGCAGTGCCGTTTTCGTTTAGCGAGTGCAAAGGTACTGCTTTTTTTATTACTGGCAAACTTTTTGTAAGTTTTTTTTACTTGACCCCTGTATTTTTTAGTTAAAAGCCGCCTCGACCACCGCCAAAACCGCCTCCGCCTGTGCCACGGCCACCACCACCGCCGCGTCCGCCTGCTCCTCGTCCGCCACCTTCTTCGCCGAAGTTTTGGCGTTCATAGCCGCCGTCTTGGTTGCGCATATTGCGCATGGCTTGGCGGGCTTCGCGGTTGCCAAACATGTTGAGGCGATAGATGAAATGGAACATGACGTAGGAGTTGATGCTGTTGTTCTCGGAGTCGCGACGGCTGTAGGCCGTGATGGTGCGGCTGATGTTGGACCGCTGCCCCAGTATGTCGAAAGCCTGAATGCTGATGGTGGCCTGTCGGTTCTTTAGGAAACGGTAGCTCAGCTGGGCGTTCCAGATGAGTTCGTTGGTGTTCATCTCGCTGGACGAGTAGCCTCGGCGACTGCTCATGCCGATGTCGGTGCTGAAGCCCAGGCCATTCTCGAAGTTGCCAGTGGAGGAAAGTCCGTAGTGGAAATTGAAGGTATTCTGGTTGGTAGATTCCACGATGTCGCTCCGAGAGCGTGACCAGTTGATGCTGCCATTGGCACGGATGTCCCAGTAGCCCATGCGCAGGGTGAGGCTGAGCCATTCGCCCAGCGAGGTCTGACGGACGGTGTTGGTCTGTGTCTCGTGGTTCTGGTAGATGTAGCCGACGTGGTGCTGATAGCCAGCCGAAGTGTTGGTGTTGAGGGAGAGTTTTTCCCAGAAAAGCGGAGTGTTGAAGCCGATGTTGCCATTGAGGTTCCAGTTGCCGTCGATGTTTTCGGGGCGTGTGCGCTGTCCACCTGTCAGGGCGTTGTACTCCGTGCGGTTGGTGATGGCATTGAGCGTGTTGGAGAACGAGAAACGTCCGAAGATGCTCTGCTGCCTTTCTTGCAGGTAGTTGTTGTAGTCTAGGTTGATGTTGTTGCTGAACGATGGTTTCAAGTCGGGATTGCCTTCGCGGATGTTCAGTGGGTTGGAGTTGTCGGTAAGGTTGAACAGGCTGGTCATGTCGGGCTGTTGTGTCTGTCCCCGGTAGGTCAGTCGCAGGGTGTGTTGCTTGTTGAAGCGGAAGCGGGCGTTCAGTGTGGGGCTGACGCGGGTGAAGTGGCGTGTGGCCAGGGTGTCAAGCCCCTGATACTGGTAGGCCATCTGCTGGCTCTGCTGTTCGAAGCGTACTCCGGCACTGATGTTGAGCAGCGACGTGATGTAGCGCAGCGAGATGTTCACGTTGTGGGTCTTGTTGATGTTTTCGGTGTATCGCGAGAGTGAGTCACTGAGGAACTCCAGGTAGTTGGGTGCGAGCAGCCCGTACTGGCCGTAGTCTTCCCACAGGATGCGACCGATGGAGTCAATCTTTCCGAAGTCGTAGGTCTGGCCGTCGGAGTGACGTTTGGAGTAGTTATAGCTGTAGTTGAGCTGTGCGAACAGGTTGCGTAGGATGGGTTCGGAGTAGGAGAGTCCTGCCGAGAAATTGCGGTTCCACGAGGGTGTGTCTCGGTGCCGATAGGTGAGGTCGGTCGTTGGCGTGCCCTGCGGTGTGCGCCGCTGGTAGTAGATGACATCAGAGAAGTTGTAGTTTCTGCTCTCTGTGCCATTGGTCGAACCCGACAGGCGCAGGCTGATGTTCCTGCCGCTGCTGCCTTTCTCTGGCATGGGGCCAAAGAGTGGACTGCCTCCGAGACGGCGGTTCAAGGTCATGTTGCCACTCAAGTTGTAGGAAGAGCCGTCGCTCCACGAACTGCTCAGGTTGTTGTTCACCTTCTTTTCTTCGCTGACCTCGTTGAGCTGGTCCAGCGGATTCGTGATGCTGGCAGTGTAGGGGTCGGCATTGAACGAGGCCGAGAGGCTTTGGCTTTCCGAGTCGGTGTCTCCCACGGAGAACGAAGGACGGAACAACAGCGTTGTCAATGAATCGGGCTTCCACTCTATCTTGAAGTCGCCGTTGGTGTTGTAGTTTTTGTTCAGGCTGGCATTGCGGCTGTTGCTGAACGAGGACGAACTTGACACGAAGTTCTGACTGCTGCTGTACGACTGGCTGTTAGTCTTGCGTCCGCTGAAGCGCACATTGCCGCCCAGTTCCAGCTTCTTCAGGTCTGCCGCGATGTTGGCTCCGGCCATGCCGCTGGTGGTGATGCCGTTGTTTCCGCCACGGCCTCCACCGCCGCCTGTCTGGTCGCCAGTGTTGTTGATTGAGCCTATGAAACTAGCTTGGAGTTTGTCGGTGAAGCGGTTTACCATCAGTCGCTCGGCAAAGCGGTCTTTAGTACCATAGCTCAGGTCCACATTGCCAAACCAGCCTTGCTTCATGCCCTTCTTGATGCCAATGTCGATAACGGTCTCTTCCTCTCCATCGTCGATGCCGGTAATGCGGCTGAAGTCCGACTGGCGGTCGTAGCTTTTGATTTTATCGACAATTTCCGTAGGAAGGTTTTTCATAGACATGTTCTTGTCGTTACCGAAGAACTCCTTGCCTTCCACCAGTATCTTCTTCACCGTTTTGCCGTTGATTTTCACGGTGCCATCGTCGCCCACCTCGGCACCGGGCAGTTTGCGGATGAGTTCTTCCAGCACACTGCCTTCGGGCACCTTGAAGGCGTCGGCGTTGAAGATAATGGTGTCTTCCTTCACCTCCACTTCCTTCAGCTGGCCAGTCACCACTGCGCCCTTCAGCTCGATGTTTGACGGCGTGAGCAGCACCGTGCCCAGGTTCTGTGTGCCATTGGCGTTCTTTTCTACCTTGACGGCTCGGTAAAATGTATGATAGCCAATGAAGGAAATCTTCACCACATATTGCCCGTCCTGCACATTCTTTACCGTCCAGTTGCCGTTGGCATTCGAGATGCCGCCCGCCACCATACCCGTGGTGTCGCTCTTCGTCAGGATGACGGTGCAACTTTGCAGCGGATCGCCGTTTTCTGAATCAATCACGCGGCCACTCAGGGTTGTGCCCGTTTCGGCGGCTTTTTTCTTTTGACCGAAGGATGGGGTGAAAATCGTACAGAACAAGATGCAACCGAGGATAAAAATGCGCGGGGGTAATGACATGGCTGGAGGGGGATAGAGTTGGGGAGGAGGTTAAAACACTTTTTTAGTAATAAGATGTCATGTTTTGCCAAAGGTTTAACGATGGGCGAAAAAAACTGTTGTTTAACTGCAAAAGGGAACGTGCCTTTACATTATATATAATATAGGGCACCAAGAAAAAAGTCTCCAGGAACTATCCATGAAGGATGTCCCTGGAGAGAGGTCGTTGTGTGTGGGGGTTGGATGTGGTCTATTTGTTTTGTTCCTGCAAGAAGCGGCAAATCTGTTCCAGATTCTCCTGCTGTTCGGCAGGCTTGAAGCCGTGGCCGGCACCGGGGATGACGTGCAGCCGAGCCTGTTTGTAAGTCTTGACGGCTCGTTCCGAGTCGGCCATCTTCACAACGGGGTCGGCATTGCCCTGCACGATGAGTACAGGCTGCTTGAATTTGCCAATTTGCTTGAATACTTGCAGGGGGCGTACTTCCATGAAATACTGGCGACCCAGCGGCACATTCCACATTCGTGTGGTGTCGGGGATAGCAGCGGGGTCAGGGTAGCGGTTGGTCCAGTCGTCGGGGATGCAGAGTGCAGGGAAGACCAGTACGAGCTGGCTGACCTCCTTAGGCAGTTCGGCAGCGGTAAGGGCAGAAACCAGTCCGCCTTGGCTCTCGCCGATGAGCACAATGCGCGAAGCATCGACGTAAGGCTGTTGGCGGAAGTAGTTGACGATGGCTTTCAGGTCGTTCTTTTCATCAATAACCGACATACCCATTGTGTTGTTGTCGCTTCGGCTGTAGATGGAACCGCAGGGGAAGTCGAAGGCATAGGTTTGGTAGCCCAGCCTGGCAAGGGCGTCGAAGTAGCTCTGTCCGCCATGGTGTGTGCCGTTGAAGCCGTGCGAAATGATGGCCAGCGGCATTTTGCCTTTGGCGTTGGCTGGCTGATGGAGTTGGCCGTAGATGTTGCGGTATCCGTTCTGAATCCAGAGACTGCGGAAGGAGCGGTCGGCCTGGCGAATGGCCTGTTCCATGGCTGGTGCCACATACTGCCAGTTGTGCTCGCCTGCGGAGACGTGCATTTGGTAACCGATGTCTTGCCGACGCAACGCCTTCACAAAGTCCATGTTCGATTCAAGTGTAAAGTCGTGGTCACCCACACTGACAGTCCAGTCCACCTGCTTCCACTTCTTTACGTCGGCAGCAGTGCCGTTCTCAATGCGGCGGATGGGGTTGTTGTCCTCGATTACCTGCTGACGCCACTCGGCTGAGGGGTCGTTCTTCAGCCATTCGAGGGGCTGTCGGCGCAGGTAGCCACTGATGTCATAGACCATGGAGAAGCGGTCGGGACGGTGCACACCATAGACGGTGGCAGCTCCGCCGCCCATCGAGAACCCGGCTATGGCACGTCCGCCCTTGTCGGTGCGTGTGCGGTAGGTACGCTCAATGTAGGGAATGAATTCGTCGAAGAAGTAGTCTTCGTAGGCCCAGTTAGGTGCGTTGAAGTACATCATGTTCTGTTCGTTGCCTTCGGGACAGACAATAATCATGTCGCTCACTTCGCCTGAACGCATCAGACGGTCGGCCACCTCGCTGAGGTGTCCCTTCTGCTGCCACACGGTGTGCGACTCGCCGCCGCCGTGCATAAGGTAGAGCACGGGGTAGCGACGCAGTGTGTCGGCATCGTAGCTGGCTGGCAGATAAACGGTGTAGGGTCGCTCGGTAATGCCATTGAGTCGTGTGCAAGGCATGGTTGGGGTGAGGATTTTTCCCGCAGTCAGCTGGTCGAGGCGGGCGTTCTTTTCGATGGTCCAGCCCTTGCGCTGCTCAATCAGCGGGGCATTGCCCGTGAACATCTTTGCAGCTTCTCGGTCGCCCTTCAGCTGCCAGTTGAGCCATGCGAGAGCCACGATGGAGAACTCGCCGCCGTGGGCTTCGCGGTAGGTACCACCATGACCTACGGGGTAGTTCACGGCACAGGCTGGCACATGACTGATGCGGTGGAAGTCGTCCATACCGTTCTGGTAGGCTATGTCCTTTTCGCCGCCCAGCATGTAGAGCACAGATGTGTGGAGGTCGTTGAGCTTCGACTTCGGCGGCATAGGCATTCCGCCCACGGCCTCGTGTGCATTTTGCTGGTTGAAGAGTCCGCTGTTGCAGACCATCATGGTCTTGATGCGCGGGTCGGCACAGTTGAAGAGCGACTGCAAGCCGCCGCACGACATTCCGGCAAGGCAAATGTTGCCTGTGTCAATTTTTCCGCAGTAGGGCGAAGACTTGTCGGCATTCTGGGCCATAACCCAGTCGATGGCCTCAATCTGCTGCTGGGTGGTTGACATATCGCCCTGGTAGGGAGTCTCGTCCATCGGGATGTAGCCCGTGGCCACGACAATGTAGCCGTAGGACGCAATTTCGTTGAGGAACTTGTAGTGTTCCCAGGGCGAATTGCAGCAGGCACCGTTGCCCCACACCAGTACGGGCAGCGGATTGCTGGCTGAAAAGGGGGCCAACTGCTGGGGAACAAAGACTGTGTGTGCAGCCAGTGAGCTTTCTTCCTGCATCACGGCTTTGTAGGGACCCGTGCCTCCGTCCTCGACAATGCGAAACTTCACGGGCTTGGCTTGTGCTGTGGTCAAAAGCGCACAGCAACAAAAAATGGCTGATAAGAAATGCTTTATCATAGATAATTGGGTTGTTGAGATTGCAAAGTTACGAAGAAAAACAGATGTCGGCCTTTCAGAAAACATACAAATATTTTCATTTACGTAACTTTTATAGGCATTTGAGGCTCGGACACTGCTGTGAGGGGCGAGTAGCACAGTTTTCTCACAGCAACGGCACAGTTCTCTCGTTGCAGTGAGAGAACTGTGCCGTTGGAGTCTGTGTGCAGTGCCACTTGAGTGGGAGAACTGTGCCACCGCAGTGGCAAAACAGTGCCGGTGCAGTCAGAGAACTGTGCCACCGCCGGCTGTGTGCAGTGTCACGGAAGTGGAACTACAGTGGGTAGTTTTCAAAATCGTAGAGTACGGTAGAAAGGTAGCGTTCACCCGTGTCTGGCAAGAGGGCTACAATCCGTTTGCCTGCGTTCTGGGGCAAGCGTGCCAGCTGTGTAGCGGCAAAGGCCGATGCACCGGCAGAGATGCCGACCAGCAGTCCCTCGGTGACAGCGAGCTTGCGGCTGGTGAGGATGGCTGCATCGTTGGCCACCTTGAAGATTTCATCGACGGCTTCGCGGCTGAATGTCTTGGGCACAAAGCCTGCACCGATGCCCTGAATCTTGTGGGCACCCGCAGGTTCGCCACTGAGCACTGCGCTCGATTCGGGTTCTACGGCCACAATCTTGATGTCGGGTTTCAGCTCTTTCAGGCGTTTGCCCACACCAGAGACAGTTCCACCCGTGCCGACACCAGCCACGAAGATGTCAATCTGGCCATCGGTGTCGCGCCAAATCTCTTCTGCTGTGGTGGCGTAGTGAACAGCAGGGTTGGCTGGGTTTTCAAACTGCTGCAGGATGATGGAGCCTGGGATGCTGGCACGCAGTTCCTCGGCCTTCGCAATGGCACCCTTCATGCCTGCCGAGCCTTGTGTGAGCACTACCTGTGCTCCGTATGCCTTGACCAGGTTGCGACGCTCTATCGACATCGTTTCGGGCATGGTGAGAATGAGTTTGTAACCCTTCACGGCACTGACGAAAGCCAGTCCCACACCGGTATTACCGCTGGTTGGCTCAATGATAGTGTCGCCTGGGTGGATGATGCCACGCCTTTCGGCATCTTCTATCATGCCCAGGGCTATGCGGTCCTTCACGGAGCCAGCAGGGTTGAAGTATTCCAGCTTGGCTATGACATGGGCTGCCAGTTGTTCCGACTGAGCAAATGACTGGAGGTCGAGCAGGGGAGTGTTGCCGACGAGTTCGGTGAGTTGTTTTGCAATTTTAGCCATAATCGTGATTCCTTTTTGTTGTGTTTACTTATTTACTAATGTATTGCGCAATTTTTATTTCAGTAAAATACTTTTTTCGGCTGCAAAGGTACGACTTCTGGATGCATTCTACAAAAAAAACGAATGAATATGGAAAATTTTCCTGCATAGGGCAGCCTGGACAGGAGAAACTTCCTGAATAAACTTTTTTTTAGTTTTTCTTTCCTCAAAATTCTGTCTTGCCTGAGTGTGCTGAAATCCTTTGTAGCAGGGCATTTCAGTCTGTTTTTTTGGCAGAAAAGCTATGTTGAGTCAATTGTGTACGAACACAAAAAGTATAAAAAAGTTTGGCTGTTCCGAAAAAAGTCCGTACCTTTGCAGCGGATTTGAATGAAAATAGAATGAAGATGCGCTCAAAAAGAGTTCCCCGTGATGGGGCTTGCGCATCAATTTTGAGAGATATTTGTTTAATATGTGTAAGGATTAGAAAAGAAAGGTAAAGTTATGAAGAAATTCATTGTGACATGTCTGACGGCATGGACTGTGGCACTCACTTTATCGGCAGCTACGGTGAATCCTGAAAAGAAATGGGCAGCGGTCATTGCAGCCATCGCCCAGGTAGAAAGCGAAGGCAACCCGAATATGGTCAGCAAATGTGGCCGCTATGTGGGCTACCTCCAGATTTCAAAAGTTCTTGTACGCGAATGCAATCAAATTCTCGGTAAGCAGGCATACACCTACGACGACCGATATAGCAAGCAGAAGAGCATCGAGATGTTTATCGTCTTTCAGGAACACTTCAACAAGGAGGGCAACACCGAGAAGGCTATCCGGCTGTGGAACTCAGGCGACCTGAACTGCATGAAGCATAAGCGACCCACAGAGGGCTACTACCGCAAGGTGATGGCCAAATTTACGGCTCAGGCCGCTACTGCTCAGTAAGGAGATTGAGCGAACAGAAAAAAGAGAAAGTTAAAAGTCAGAATGGGGTTGGTGCAGTGTCTGACTGCCCCGCGACATTCTGACTTTTAACTTTTCTTTTTTTCCCTTTTTCCAGAAGCCCCATTTCCGCCAGATTGGTAATTCTGTCTGCAAAATTATTCAATATGTCATTAACTTTGGAGGGTTGGTTGGTATTTTTATCTTTTTTCACTAACTTTGCAGCCGCATTGTTATGCAGTAAGCATTTGTTCGGCACAAGCAGAAGAGGAAATGGTGTTCTTTTTTCCTTTTCTTTTGTGTGGACAAAAACCGTGCAGCAGGAATGAATGGACCAATCAGAATAGAACCCGTACTGACAAAGCAGCAGATGAAGGCATTTGTTGCCTTTCCGCATCGTCTATACAAAGATTGCAAGCAGTACGTGCCCGATATGGACTCCGACATAGCCGATATGTTCAATCCGCGTCAAAACCCAGGACTCGCTTTCAGCGACATCCAGGGTTTTCTGGCTTATGAAGGCGAGGATGTTGTGGGCCGTGTGGCAGCCATCATCAATCGGCGTGCCAACGAGACCTGGCAGGTGAGCAACGTGCGTTTCGGAATGCTCGACTTCACCGACAACCCAGCCGTCTCCGCCGCACTCATCGCTGCCGTGGAGCAGTGGGGCAGGGAACGGGGCATGACTCACATACAGGGACCCATGGGCATCACTGATTTCGACAAGGAGGGAATGCTGGTTGACGATTTCGACCGTGTGGGCGGAATGGTCGAGATATACAATTATCCTTACTACCCGCACCACATGGAGCTGCTGGGCTTTGAGAAGGAAGTGGACTGGGTGCAGATTCGCATCAAGGTGCCACAGGAAGTTCCTGCCAAGTACGCCCGTGTGTCGGCCCTCTCAAAGGAAATGTTCGGCCTGCGGCTCATCAAGGTGAGCCGGCGCGAGGCCATGGGCGAATGGGGACGGCGCGTGTTGCAGCTGATGAACCAAGCCTACAGCCCCCTGTTTGGCTTTTCGCAGATGTCGCAGGAACAGATAGACAAGTTCCTGCACAAGTATGTGCCCCTGCTGGACATGGATATGGTGCCGCTCATACTGGACGAAAAGGGCGACCTGGTCTGTGCCAGCATCACGCTGAGCAGTTTGTCGCACGCCCTGCAAAAGGCCAAGGGACGGCTAAGTCACTTCGGCTGGTTCCACATACTGAAATCGCTGAAGGTGAAACATGAAGACACAGCCCAGCTGCTCCTCATCGCTGTCCGCCCCGACATGCAGGGACTGGGTCTGCCAGCCCTCGTTTTCGATGACTTAATACCTATATATAATAAGAAAGGCTACAAATGGGCAGAAACGGCTCCGCAGCTTGAGACCAACGTGAAGGAGCTGTCGCAGTGGAAACCGCTAAACCCCGAATACATCAAACGGAGACGTTGCTGGCGCAAGGCAATAGCCGCCCAATGATAGCCTTCTATAAAAAAAGAATAAGAAAGAAAAGAAATGGAAAATAGAGTAGTGATTACAGGCATGGGCATCTGGTCTTGCTTGGGCCAGACACTTGCCGACGTGCGCGATTCGCTCTACACGGGTCGCAGTGGCATCATTCTGAGCCAGGAGCGCAAGGATGCGGGATTCCGCAGCGCACTGTGTGCCGATGTGCCGCAGCCCGACCTGAAGAAGCTGGTGGCCCGCAACCAGCGCATGTTCATGCCAGAAGAGGCACAATACGCTTACATGGCCACCCGTCAGGCACTGGAACAGGCCGGACTGGACCAAGACTACATAGACCAGCACGAAGTGGGCATCATCTACGGCAACGACTCTGTGGCTGAAGCCACGATGAAGGCTCTCGACAAGTTTCGTGAATTCAAGGACACAGCCGCCTGTGGCAGCGGTGCCATCTTCCAGTCTATGAACTCCACCGTCACCATGAATCTGGCCTGTCTGTTCCGTCTGCGCGGCATCAACCTCACAGCCAGTGCTGCCTGTGCGTCCAGTTCGCTGGCCATTGGCAACGCCTTCCTGCTCATCAAGAACGGCTTGCAGGACTGCGTCATCTGTGGCGGAGCGCAGGAGGCCAACATGTACAGCGTGGCATCCTTCGACGGCATCCAGGCTTTCTCTCAGTGCGAAGACGACCCAACAAAGGCTTCCCGCCCCTTCGATCGTAACCGCGACGGCCTTGTGCCGGGTGGCGGTGCAGCCACAGTGGTGCTCGAAAGTCTGGAGCACGCACAGAAGCGCGGCGCAAAGATTCTGGCCGAAGTCGTAGGCTGGGGATTCTCAGGAAACGGAGACCACATTTCCACCCCCAACGTCAGTGGCCCGGCACGCTCACTGGAGCTGGCCTTGCGCAATGCTGGTCTGCAACCCACCGACATAGGCTATATCAACGCCCACGCCACATCGACCAAGGCTGGCGACGGACGTGAGGCACTGGCCATTGCCCAGATATTTGGCGACTACCGCGTGCCTGTCACTTCGACCAAAAGCCAGACGGGACACGAAATGTGGATGGCGGGAGCCAGCGAACTTATCTACTCCATGCTGATGATGCAGAATGGATTCATCGCCGGCACCACTGGCTTTGAAGCCCCGGACGAGGAGACCGCCCACGTGAATGTGATTGCCGAGACCACAGAGACGGGCTTCGGACTCTTCCTGTCCAACTCCTTCGGATTTGGCGGAACCAACTCGACCCTGATTGTGAGGCAGTGGCGTGACTGACAGCCCATCCCGGTAACACGGCCACAGAACAACCACAGAAACCATTACTAATTATCAAATAACAGATTATGACACGCGAAGACATTATTGCAAAAGTGAACACGACCCTGGCAGAAGAGTTTGAAGTAGAAGAAAGCCAGATTACTCCCGACGCACCCATCTACGAGACCCTGCAGCTGGACAGCCTGAGCCTCGTTGACTTGGTGGCCGTCGTTCAGTACATGTTCAAAGTGAAGATTCCAGCTGCCGACCTGCCTACCATCAAGACTTTTGGCCAGCTGTATGACTACATCGAGGCTCATGCCGAATAAGCGTTACGACATCCAGCAGCTCATCCCCCAGCGTGCACCCATCATTATGGTGGACGAGCTGCTGGAGGCCGCCGAGGACAGGGCCGTGTGCAAGTTTACCATCGGTGCAGACAACTATTTTCTGGAACCCGATGGGCGGCTGGCTGAAGTTGCTCTCATCGAGCACATCGCCCAGTCTGCTTCGGCCTTTGCTGGCTATCGCGCCCTGCAAGCTGGAGCCTCGCAGCCCCCTGTGGGCTACATTGCCGAGGTGAAGAACTTCCGCCCGCACTTTCGTCCCGCAGTGGGCGACGAACTGCTGACAACCATCACCATGGGCGCAGAAGTCGGCGGCGTGTCCATCATTCAGGGACAGACGCTGACGGACGAAAGGGTGGTGGCTGAAACCACGATGAAAATCTTTGTAGAGAAGTAGAAGATGTTACTCAAAGACAAATACTACGAACTGCTGGCCCAGCATCCGACAGGTCCGCTCAGTGCCACCTTCCGGCTGAAGCTCAAACCCGACTGCACCGTGTATGAGGGACACTTCCCCGGCAATCCAGTCTGCCCCGGCGTATGCAACATGGAGGCCATCCGCGAATGTTGCTCCATGCTGACGGGACAGCCGCTGCACATTGCCAGCATCAAGCAGTGCCGCCTGACGGCAGTTGCTACACCGCAGCTCTGCCCCGAACTGGATGTCTCCGTGCAGGCGCAACCCCTCGACGAGGGCTATTCCGTCACGGCCAAGATAACGGCTGGCGAAACGACTTACATGGACTTCAGAGGTACGCTCAACGCTCAACCACTATGACAAACCTGTTTATTCGTATTTACAATTACTTTAAAGGGCATCGGGCCATCATGTGGCTTTCGATGCTTTTCTGGTTTCTACTCTTGGGGGCACTGGCCTCAAGGATTCACCTCGAAGAAGACCTGAACAAACTCATGCCTTCTTCCCGAAACGAAGACGGCACCATTAAGATGGCATTTGCCAGCTTGCGCATCAAGGACAAGACGTTCTTGCTCTTCTCCCGCAAGGACGGCCAGAAACCCCAGGACGGCGGCAAGGAGCTGGCAGCCGTGTGTGACGAGTTTGTCGATTCGCTTTGGGCCTGCAACGCACGGCTCGACTCGGCCTCACGTCCGTTGGGCGATGTGTTCTGCTCCGTGCCCGAAGACCTGATGCTCGACGGTATTGACTACCTGAGCGAACATCTGCCAGCCTACATTGATACCGCCGTCTATGCACAGATTGACACCATGCTCACGGTGGAACACATGGAGCGGCAGATGGCCCAGAACGCAAAGGACTTGCAGGGCGAATTCGGCAGTTCCTTCCCAGAGTTGATTGAGGCCGATCCCATTGGCCTCCGCTCCGCATTGCAGCAGCAGATGGCTCCGCTGATGCAATCGACGGGCGGCAGTTATCGCACACTGGACGGCCACATCTTTGTGGCAGACACCTCGGTGTGTGTGGCATTCCTCACGCCGCAGTTTTCTGCCACCAATACAGGGCAAGGCTCGCGCCTCTTTGTGATGCTCAACGACCTGATTGAGCGTTTCTCTGCCTCACACCCCAATGTGCAGATTTGCTACCACGGCTCGCCCGCCAGCGGATACTACAATTCGTCCACCATCAAGCATGACCTCACGGGCGGCGTGTGCTGGTCGCTGGTGATGGTGCTTTGTCTGCTGATGTTCTGTATGCGTGACTGGACCACCATTCCGTTCCTGCTCCTGCCCATAGCCTTTGGCACCCTGGTCGGACTGGCTCTCATGTACCTCATCAAGGGGCAGTTCTCCCTGATGGCACTGGGCATCGGTGCCATTGTCCTGGGTGTGGCCATGAGCTATGTACTGCATGTGCTGATACATTATAGGGATGTTCTAAAAATTAATTAACTGACAGTCGGATATTTCTGACGATAATTCGATATAATTTTGTACCTTTGCAGTACCAAACGACGTAATCATGAAGAAAACGACGATATACAGGAGACCGATGGATGAGAATC
>JAFTEV010000066.1 GCA_017453465.1 Bacteroidaceae bacterium
CCAAACACCTTGCACACTTATACGAGTAAAAGCCCACGCCATTGACGTGAGCATCTCAACTTTTACCCTTGTGTGCTTCATCTATTTTGGCGAAATTTCCGAAACAAGAATTAAAAGCGGACGCTTCAATTTCTATATGTCCTTATTCTTTTTGTTTATACCATAAGCAAATCGTTTTGAGGTTTTACGGCGGCAAAGTTAAGCAATTTTATTGAAACAGATATGCTTTTGCGCCATTTTTTTATGTAAATACCTCCCGCAGGGGAGGTGATGAATCAGAACCCCAGCATTGCTGCTGGCGAGATTTTCAACACGTGGCATAGCGAGTGAGCGATGCGCAGTGTTGGTTCTGCCCTGCCAGAAATATAATCGCTGATGCGCGATGGACTCACCCCAACACTTGCGGCCAATGCTCGCTGTGTCATACCCTGTTCCTCCAGCGACAATGCAATCAGCTGCGAAACACTTGGCTTCGCTATCGGGTAATGTTCTTGTTCGTATGCAATCACAATGTCAGACATCAGGCTCAGTTCCACGGCATTCACATCATTGGCTGGTGTTTCGTCCGTCACCAGGGGCAGTAGAGCCTCGATGCGGTTCAGCGCAAACTCATATTTTTCCTTTGAAATCTTTTCCATCTTACTTAAATACATGCTAAATCGTTGAACAATCTATTTTGTCATACTCCTGATGAGTTCCTACAAACCGAATAAATAAATAGCCAATCGTAAACTTCACAACAACGACCAACCTGTAGCGATTGCTACGGATGTTAAAAACGTAATGCTGATTTCCCACATAGTCAGTGGCAGGGAAGTCCACTCTGATGTCCGAGAAGTTTTTCCATTGTGCATTTTCCGCAACACCATACCACCGCTCCAAAGCTACACGGGCATCCTCATGTCCAGCCCCCTCATAGAACTCCTTCAGTTTACGATGTGACACAATTCTCATATATACATTCTCTTTGGGTTGCAAAGTTATAAACAAAATTCCATATAACAAAACATTGGCGGCAAAATCTTTTGTTTTTCAAAACGCCTGAGCTGAAATAGTGTTGGCACTGCGATGTAAAACAGGTCGAACTGCACTGCAAAACGGGAGGCTGTTCGCAGGAAAAATGCCAGCGGTGGGAACAAAAATTTCTGGTGTCGGCAATGAAAGTTGACGCAACGGCGTTGTTTGTAAAAACAATGTACGTTGTTTTTGAAAACAACGCCGATGTTTATAAAAACAACGCCGTTGCGTCAACTTTGTTTTGAAGCGAGGGAAATTTTGAAACGAAGTGGGGAAAAGTTTGTTGTGAAAAGGGGAGGGTTTTGAAAGGAAGTGAGGGAAATTTTGAAAGGAAGTGGGGGAAGAATGGCTGTGGAGCGGGGAGGCTCTACATGTCGTCGAGCATGATGAAGGAAGCCCAGTAGTAGGGGTCGGTGTAGCCTGCATTGCGCAGGTGCTGTTGGGCTTTGCGGAAGGCGGTGTGGCGGTCGTCGCCCTGGACGAGGGCTGTGTAGAAGCTGGTCATCATGGCTTGGGTGGCTTTGTCGTTGACGCTCCAGAGGCTCATCAGGAGGGTGTGTGCTCCGGCTTTCTTGAATCCGCGCTGTAGGCCAAAGACTCCGTCGTCCTTGACATCGCCCAGAGCGGTCTGGCAGGCTGAGAGCACAACGAGGTCGAGGCCGCGCAGGTCGAGGGCCGAGATTTCGGCGGCGGTGAGTACGCCGTCTTCTATGTCGGTGGGGATGCGCTGGTGGAGGTTGAAGATGTTGGCTGCGCCGGCGAGGAGCAGTCCCGAATAGTTCATGCTGTTGTTGTAGGCCGGGGTGCCGACTTTCTTTCCGAACAGGTAGGCCAGTGCGCGACGTGAGTTGGACCCTTCGGGGAAGCTGAATCCGTGGGTGGCGATGTGGACGAGCGACTGGCCGCTGCCGCTGAGTGCCTTGAAGTTCTCTTCGGTGGCTTCGTGGGAGAGCACCATGTTGGTGGGGATGTTGTGCTGCATGAGCTGTTCGCCGATGAGCATGGCTTCGTCGTAAGTGCCTTGCAGGAAGGATATGCCTGCGCGCACGTCTTGGGGGTTGTCGGGGTCGCCCACGTCCATGGTAAGGTCGAGGTCGCCCGTGTCGCGGGTGTCGCTGAGTTCCTGCTGTGTGTTGCGGTCGAGGTCCACGTCGTAGGTCATGTAGGTTGCCTTGTAGTCGATTTTGTTGTTGTTGTGCAGGTCCTGCATTTCGGCCACGGTGAGGTCGTAGTTGATGCCGCCGAAGATGGTTGCGCTGGTGATGGGAGCCTCGTGGGTGCGGTGTGCCAGTTGCTTGGTGGACGAGAGGCGGTGGAGGGTGTAGAGGTCGCAGATGCGGTGTTCGTTGTCCATCTGCAGGTATTCGATGCCCCACTTGTAGAACAGGCCCGTGGGCGAGAAGTAGATGTTCTGCACGGGCTGCTGGAGGGTGTCGCCCTGCCAGGCCAGTTCTAGCGGATGCCAGACGAGTTGGCCCAGCTGGGGATTGTTGAAGATGTAGTTGATGCCGTCCTTCTGGCGGATGAGCTGGAAGAAGTCGTTGCCGTTCTGGTTGAAGGCTTGCAGCTGTGCGGTGCCGAAGAGGTGGACGAGGCGGGGGGCTTGCCAGCCCTTGCGCAGGTACATGGCGAAGTAGCTGGTGCCGCCGTCGGCTGTGGGTGCCTCGAATAGCTCGATGGCCACGTCGTTTTCGCCCAGGTGCTGGGCAATGGTGGCTGCCGTGATGTTCATGTTGGCCGTGTAGTCGCCATACTCCTTGCTGTTGCGTATCAGTTCGCGCTCCAGGATGACGGCCTGTTTGCGGAGGCTGTCGGCCTGTTGTGCTGTCTCTGGTGTGGCTTCGCCCAGGAGGTGCTCAATGGTTTCGTTGAGGGCGGTCAGCTGGTTGTACTGGTCGAGCAGCTGCTGGTTGCCGGAGCGGAGCAGGAGGGTCTTGAAGTCTATCTCGCTGTTGAGCAGGATGCCCTTGGTGAAGAGCTGTGCGTTGTAGGTGTCGTTGAGGATGAGGGTGTCGGCGGGGTGTGCGTTGTAGGCGAAGATGGGTGTCTGTGTGTAGATGTATTTCTTGGTGTTCCAGTAGGCTTCGCGTCCGTTGGTGGTCATGTGGGTGAAGTTGTTGCGCACGATTTGGCTCTGTAGCTGCAGGGCCTGGTGGCAGTAGTGGTAGCAGCGGGGTATGTCGCCCTGCTGGTAGTAGAAGTTGGCCAGGTTCTGCAGCGTGAGCACGTTGTCGGGGTGGTCGGGGCCCAAGAGCTGGCAGTGGATGTTGTAGGAGCGCAAGCTGTAGTTGATGGCCTCGGCTGTTTCGCCCTGGTCGGCATGGAAAATGGAGAGGTTGCCCAGGATGGTGGCATACTGCGTGTTGAGTGTGTCGGCTGCCGTTTCGTAGTGCTGAATGGCCTTGCGCGAATAGTCGAGGGCAGCGGGAGTGTTGCCCTGCGAGCGGCTGAAGATGGCCATGTTGTTGTATGCCCTGGCCAGCATTTCGGGGTGGTTGGCTTGGGGCGAGAGTATGTCGATGGCCAGTTGGCAGGTCTCGATGGCCTTGTCGGTCTGCTGGTGGCGGTTGTAGTAGCCCGACTGGGTGATGTAGGTGCTTGCCATGCCGATGGAGTCGTGGTTCAGGGCGTAGATGTGGATGGCTCGTTGCAGGGTGGGGATGGCATGGCGGTAGTCGCCGTTGGCGGCATAGATTTGTGCCTGATGGGTGAGGGCGGCTGCGTTTTGCAGGCTGGTGTCGTCCTTGGCGCGGCTGATGCTGATGGCGAGGTCGTTAGACTTTTCGAGGTCGCCCATCTTGGAGTAGGCAGCGGAGAGGTCGCCCACGCAGTGGGTGTAATTGATGCCAGTGGTGCCTTCCAGTTGCTGGAAGATGGGTTTGGCGCGCTCCAGCAGCAGGATGGTTTGGCGGTATTCCTCGCGTGTGGCATGGAGCGAGGCCGTGGTCATCAGCAGTTTGGCAAAGAGGATGTTGAGTGTGTCGCCAGCGTTTTCATAGATGCTGATGCCCTGTTGCCCATAGCTGAGGGCTTGCTGGCTGTTGCCGGCCTGGGTGAGGTGGAGTGTCTGGTTGGCCAGGATGTTGGCGTACTGTGTGCTCTCCTCGCCAAACACCTTGCGGCCCATCTTCAGGATGTTCTTGCTGAGCTGGTCGGCTCGCTCGCTCTGGCCCGACTGGGCGTAGTAGGCAATCAGCATGTTGGCTGTGTTGACGTAGGTGGGCGTGTTTTTGCTGCCCGCCGCAAGTGCTTGCTCTGCATACTGGATGGCGATGCCGAGGTCGCCGATGCGTCCACGCGCATAATAATAGGTGGAGAGGTTGCAGAGGCACACCGGGATGGATTGTTTGGGTGTGTTTGACTTCTTGAAGATTTCGAGTGCTTTCAGCTCGGTCTGTATGGCCTTGTCGTAGTCGGGCAGCAGGGAGTAGTTGACAGCCAGGTTGTGGACCGCGTTGGCGATGAGGCTGAAGGGGTGCTTGTGGTTTTGCCGCAGGGCAATCTCTTCTTCGCAGAGGCGTATGGCCTCGGCGATGTTTCCGCTGCGGCGTTGCTGCATGGCGGCTTCGGTGAGGGCGGTGGCCTGTTTCTTGCTCTCGGCTGCGTGTTGCGCGCAGGTGCGGGTTCCTATCAGCATGAAGAGCGAGAGAAACAGGAGTGCTTTGGTGTGTGCCAGCAAGAAGTCCATGAGGGGGATGGGGCTATTCTTCCACTTTCACGGAGTCGGGTATCTCCATGTCGATGAAGAGGGAGTCGTCGGTTTCGCGCTCAATGGAAGCGTAGCCTCCATCGACGGCTTTCTGCGAGGTGAGCACACCCTTGCCTGAGATTTGCTTCATCAGGTAGGCGAGGTACATCTTGGTGAGTTCTTTGGTGGAGTTCTTCGACTTGGCAATCAGTTTCTCCACGGTGTAGGTGCCTTGTGAGCTGAGCGTGTATTGCTTGCTGTTCTTGGGGTCAACGAGCACGAGCTTGGAGCCTTGCGTGAGGTGGATGACCGACTTTGGGGTTAGTGTCTGGCGGACGGTGAGTTCGGCAGAGATTTTCCCTTTTACTTCTTTGGCTGTGCCAATGATGGAATAGACGTAGAGGTCTTGGGCTTGCATGGCAGCTGTGGAGAGCAGCATGAGGGCCAGCATGAGGAGATTGCGTTTCATAGTTTCTGTGGTTTTTTATGTTTTGTGGTTTCTGTAGATTTCTTTTCCTGCTTCGTAGAAAAGGCGTGCCTCTACGAGAAGGGCGATGCTGACGAGCATGATGGTGGGGTTGAAGTAGATGTCGTAGAGGCTAAAGAGCAGGAAGTTGGCATAGACCAGGAGGCCAATCCAGAGGAAGTTGATGAGGTTGCGCGTCAGCGCAGAGCTGAGCAGGAGGCGCAGCCAGACATTGGACATCGATTTGCTCCAACGCAGGATGTGGGTCTGCATGATGTCGGTGAGCATGATGACGATGAAGGAGACGGCGAGCACCAGCCAGAAGGGGACTTCGCTTGTGCGGTGGTGCTCAAGGAGGGTTTGCAGAATGTATGCCTGAATGACGGTGCCTGGGATGCGTCCGAAGGGTGAGAAGTGCATGTCGGCATCGTCGTGGGTGGCTCCGATGAAGACGATGCGGTCTTGCAGCAGGTTGGCGTACTGCAGGATGGAGTCGCAGGGAACGACGGGGAAGATGGTGGGTGTGTAGTCGATGATGTGTTCTTTGGTGGAGGCCAGTTCTTCTACGTCGGGCGTGAAGGCACGGGCCATCTGGTAGGGCAGTGAGTAGAGTGTGTCGCCAGCGACTACTTTCTGGGTGACAAGGTTGCGGACTGTGATGCCGTTGCTGTCGTAGCTGATGTTGGAGAAGCCTTCGGGCAGTTCGCCCACGAAGGTGAAGAAGGAGTGGCGTGTGCTGGTGAACAGTCCTGTTTCCTCGTCATAGTTGCTGAGTTTGAAGGCAAAGATGGGGTTAGGCAGATTGAATATGCCTTCGGCCAGCAGGTCGCTGCCAATGGTGTCGCCACGGAATCCTTCGTAGATGCAATCGACTCCCACGACGGCTGGATGGCATTGGCTAACCTGTTGCATCATCTCTCCTATTTTCCCTCGGTCGTAGTAGGATGTAGCATCCACGATGGTGATGAGGCTGCTGGTGTTGGCATTGCCCGACTGCTGCATCATCTGGTAATAGACATCAGAGAGGGAGAAGTTCTTGATGGCTCGCTGCACGGGGTTGAAGAAGGAGAGGTTCATGGCCACAGTGGAACAAATCCATAGTATCAACATGGAGAGTAGTGGGACAATGATGTGGTCTCTTGCTGCGGTGCTTATTTTCATAGTGCAGTGAAACGGTGGGATGATTAAAAGATTTTTCTATTGTTTTTGCAAAGATATGCAAAAACAATGAAGAACAAGAAAAGAAATGTAAATTTTTCTTTATTTTGTGCGTTTTTTCGGTTTTTCGGTTATGCGGTTTTTCGGTTGTGCGGTCTTAAGGTTATACGGTTTTGCGGTTTTGCGGTTTTACGGTTGATTCGTTGGGACTGGTAATGAACCGCACAACCGTAAAAACCGCACAACCGCTAAACCGCACAAGTTGTGGTGTGAATCAATACGTGGCGGCCATCGTTCAGGGTGGTGGCAAAGAGGTAGTCGGTGCCTCCTTCGGCCAGCTTCAGTCGTTTGCGCAGTTCGGCCACAGTGAGCGGGAAGTTGCGCACCGTGATGTTGGCTTTATGGATGTGTTGGAGGGTTTGCTTGAGTTCCTTTTTGTTGAAACTGCTGACGGTTTCAATCTTGAAGATGCGCCCAGGGAAGTGGTCTATGGGTGTGGAACTGGTGTAAAGGTGGCTGTTGGGGCTGAGCTTTTCGAGTGAGAAGGTTTGTGCCAGGGTCTTGAAGCAGCCTGCCTTCATGATGCTGGCGTTGGGTTCGTAGAGGTAGCCGGCAGGGACTTCGGCGTAATGGCAAATGGCTGTCTGTTCGGACTGGAGGGTGAACTGCAGACGGTCGGGAGCTTGGCCATTTGTTTTTAGGTTTACGCAGAACAGGGTTGGCTCTGTGGCCGTGGACTGCATCTTTGCCAGCAGTTCTTTGCATTCTCCGTCAACACTGACGATGTGTATTTCGGCCAAGCCCTGCAGTGTTCGCAGGAGTGTGCGGAGGTCGAGCATGGGGGAGAGCTTGACCAGCACGGTGTCGGCCTTCTGGAGCAGGAGGTCTTGCAGTGTGGTGATGTCGGGTGTGCAGTCGCTGATGGCTACGACCTTGCTTCCGTGCTGGTCGCGGCGGGCAGGGTCTATGTAGATGAGGTCTTGGTGAGGCAGCTGGCGCAGGGTTTCTGCTGCATCGGCTTGGTGGATGGTGAAATGGGGAACACCGAGCAGGGGGAGATTGTTTTGTGCCAATGTGCAGAGCTGGGCATCTTGCTCTACATAGTTGAGATGCTGGAATTGCCTGGAAAGGAGTGTGGCATCCACACCAAAGCCCGCTGTGAGGTCGGTCATGGTTGCTCCGGGGGAGACAAGGCTGGCTTTGTAGCTGGCGGTGAGTTGGCTGGAGCATTGCTCCATGTTCAAATGTGGGGGGTAGAGTATGCCAGGTGTGGCTGCCCAGAGCGGGAGTTTCTGGCGTGCGGTTTGCCATCCGCTTATCTGGACCAGTGCGGCTGGCATGTCGATGTCGGGGTAGCGGCTGGCGGTCAGTGCCAGCTGCCGCACGTTGTCTTCACAGTGTTGCAGGATGAAGTTCTGAAGGGTGGAATCCATAGAGAAAAGAAAGAAGCCGCATCTTGTTTTTTGAGGACAAGGGTGCGGCTCATTGTTTGCATGAAAAGGTTCTGACCTTTTACTTGCGCAGACCCAACTGCTTGATGATGGCACGGTAACGCTCAATGTCCTTACGCTTGAGGTAAGAGAGCAGTGAACGACGCTGACCTACGAGCATCACGAGTGCACGGTTGGTGGCATGGTCCTTGTGGTTTGCCTTCATGTGCTCGGTGAGATGCTGAATGCGGTAGGTAAGCAAGGCTACCTGACCTTCGGTTGAACCTGTGTTTTTTGCAGAACCTGCGTACTTCTCGAAGATTTCTGCCTTCTTTGCTGAATCAAGATACATAATAGTGATTTGTTATTTGTTAGTTATAAAATATGTTTACGCCGAATCTTCAATCCTTTCAGCTCAGATTTGCTATTCGCTCGTAAATCGGGTGCAAAGGTAAGAATTTAAAATGAAGAATAAAGAACAAAGAACGAAGAATTTGCTTTGTCTGCATTAAAAAACAGGTGCAAAACAATTAAATCTGCACACTTTTCAATGCCGTTGTGCAGATTTAACGCATTTTTTGAAAATATTCTTGTTTTATTTGGGGATAAATTAGTAACTTTGCCGCCGAAAAAGTAAAGTGTGCCCACACAGCGGCAACAGAAGTAGCTGCTACACATTATTATATTATATAAGCATGTGTATGGGCATATAGTAAAAAGAGATAGAAAATAATTTCATTAACAATTAAAACATTAAGATTATGTCTGAAATTGAATCAAGAGTAAAGTCTATTATCGTTGATAAACTGAATGTAGATGAGGCTGACGTAAAGCCAGAAGCATCTTTCACCAATGACCTCGGTGCAGATTCACTTGACACAGTAGAACTCATCATGGAGTTTGAGAAAGCATTTGGTATCAACATTCCCGATGACCAGGCTGAGAAGATTAGCACCGTAGGTGACGCTATCGCTTACATCGAAACTAACGCAAAATAAAGTTTTTTTCTGAATGAAGAATGAAGAATGAAGAATGAAGAATTTGCTGCCACAATCAGTGTGGTAGCGAGTTCATCATTCTTCACTTTTGTTTACGTACAAAGATTCTTCATTCTTCATTCTTCATTCTTCATTGATTATGGAATTAAAAAGAGTTGTTGTAACAGGCATTGGTGCCATTACTCCGCTGGGACTCACAGTTGAAGAAACTTGGGAAAACATCAAGGCTGGCAAGAGTGGTGCTGCTCCTATTACTCATTTCGATGCCTCACAGTTTAAAACTCAGTTTGCATGCGAGGTGAAGGGATTCAATTCGGCTGACTACATTGACCGCAAGGAAAGCCGCAAGATGGATATCTACACCCAGTACGCACTTGCAGCAGCCAAGCAAGCCATTGACGATTCAGGCATTGCCAGCGAAGGTGTTGACAAGAACGAGGTGGGCGTTGTGCTCGGCGTGGGCATCGGTGGCATTCACACATTTGAGGAGGAAGCCGGCAACTACGCCATCAACGGCCCGCAACTTGGCCCCAAGTACAATCCCTTCTTTATTCCTAAGATGATTGCCGACATTGCCGCTGGATTCATCTCCATCGAGAACGGTTTCCATGGCCCCAACTATACAACGACTTCTGCCTGTGCTTCATCTACCAACGCCTTGGCCGATGCTTTCAACCTGATTCGTCTGGGCAAAGCCAACGCCATGGTGACTGGTGGTTCGGAAGCTGCTGTTTGGCCAGCAGGTGTAGGAGGCTTCAATGCCATGAAAGCTCTCTCCACCCGCAACGACGACCCCGAAAGAGCCAGCCGTCCGTTCAGCGCAAGCCGTGACGGATTTGTCATAGGCGAAGGAGCTTGCGTACTTGTGCTGGAAGAACTGGAGCACGCCAAGGCACGCGGTGCAAAGATTTATGCCGAAGTAGCAGGTTGCGGCATGTCAGCCGATGCCTACCACATCACAGCCAGCCACCCCGAAGGCTTGGGTGCAAAGCTCGTCATGGAGCGTGCACTTAAAGACGCAGAAATGAAGCCCGAAGACATCGACTACATCAACGTGCATGGCACATCGACCCACGTGGGCGACATCTCTGAAGTGAAAGCCATCAAGGAAGTGTTTGGCGAAGCTGCAAAGAAACTGAACATCAGTTCTACGAAGTCTATGACTGGCCACCTGCTGGGTGCTGCCGGTGCAGTGGAAGCCATGTTCAGCATCTTGGCCGTGCGTGACGACATCGTTCCGCCAACCATCAACCACGCCCCTGAAGACTTAGACCCAGAAATTGACTATAGCCTCAACTTTACATTCAACGTGGCCCAGAATCGTGAAATCCGTGCTGCACTGAGCAACACATTCGGCTTCGGCGGACACAACGCATGTGCTATATTCAAGAAATACAAGTAACAATTCGTAATTTGACAATTGGACAATTTACAATTTGACAATTGGAGTCTCTGTGGCTTGTTTAGCCATAATTTAATTGTCAAATTGTAAATTGTCAAATTGTCCAATTTGGTATGGAAATACTTGATGACATCAGGCTTCTTTTCCGCAAGGACAAGAAGCCTTTTTTGAAGCTAAAGAAGATTCTGGGCTTTTATCCACACAACATCAAGCTCTACCGTCTGGCACTGAAACACAAGAGCGTGGCCCATGCCGAGCGGGAAGAATGCCGAGCCAGAGGCGAAAGGCCAAAGCCCTCGCAGTCCGTGCTCAACAACGAGCGGCTGGAGTTTCTCGGCGATGCCATTCTGGGAGCCATCGTAGCCGACATTCTATACCAGCTCTACGGCAACAAGCAGGAAGGCTTTCTCACCAGCCTCAGGAGTAAAATCGTATGCCGCAGTTCGCTCAACCAGCTTGCAGTCGAACTGGGACTCGACAAACTAATTCTCTATTCCGGCAATGTCACCACAGCCCACAACAGCTACATGAACGGCAACGCCTTCGAAGCCTTCATGGGTGCCATCTACCTCGACCGTGGCTACCCCTATTGCTACAAATTCCTCAAGAAGAAAGTCTTCAAAACCTACATCGACATCGACAAGCTGGCCAGGGAAGACGTCAACCACAAAAGTAGCCTCATAGAGTGGTGCCAGAAACACCAATTCAAGTTCCAGTTCACCAACCGCGAAATGCGCGAAGACAAGATACCCAAGTTCCACAGCGAAGTACGCATAGAAGGCATCGTCTGTGGAGCAGGAGACGGCTACTCCAAAAAGGAAAGCGACCAGAACGCCGCCCGGAAAGCCCTGCACCGCATCAAGCGCGAACCCACCCTGAAGAAGAAAATCCAGGCAGCCCTGGAGGAAAAGAGACTACAGGCAAAACTCCGCTCAGAACGCGACAAAGCCGTGGCAAAGATAAAAGGACGGCACACCCTTGTGTTCGACCTCGACGGCACCCTCATGGACACCCTGCAAGACCTCTACCTGAGCACCAACCACGCACTGCGCACCCATGGCTATCCAGAACGCACACTCGAAGAAGTGCGCATGTTTGTGGGCAACGGAGTTCAGAAGCTGATAGAGCGAGCCATGCCCGGCACAGCCTTCAGGGGCACAGAAGACGAAGCCTTTACGCAGTGTTTCAACACGTTCAAGCAACACTACGTGCAGCACTGCCAGGACAACACCGGGCTGTATGAAGGCATCGCGGAACTGCTCGTCACACTGAAAGACCGTGGCTACAAGCTCGCCATTGTCTCCAACAAACTCCAGGCAGGCGTGACCGAACTCTACGACACATGGTTCAAGGACACCGTAGCCGTCGCCATCGGCGAGAGTCCCGACGTTCAGCGAAAGCCAGCCCCCGACATGGTGGAAAAAGCACTGTTAGAGCTGGACTCCGAAAAGTCCGACGCCATCTACATCGGCGACTCCGACGTGGACCTGCAGACAGCCGCCAACGCAGACCTCCCCTGCATCTCCGTCCTCTGGGGATTCCGCGACAAAGACTTCCTCGCCCAGCACGGCGCAACCCTCTTTGCCGAAAAACCAGCCGACATACTGGCGATGTTAAGAGATTGAAAATTGAAGATTGAAGATTGAAATGGTAGATAGAAGGAGTTAGAAGAAGATAGAAGGAGATAAAGGACGTTACATTTGACTATCTTCAATCTTCAATCTTCAATTTTCAATCTTCAGCAAACTGCCCAGCAGCGTGTTGACCTCCTTTACTTTCCGATAGACAGAGGTTTTGGGTAAGCCCGTAATGTGCATAATGGAAGGAGTTTCAAATCCCAGTTTCAACAACTGGACAACATGTAGTTCTTCAGGCTTAATTTGGGGCCAGTTTTGAAGAACTGCTGTATTGAACCCTGGATAAAGTTGTTCCACGGCAACTGTAAGATTTTGCCACTCTTCATCCGTGGAAATAGCGGTCTTACTGGAGGCCGCTTTCTGAAAATGGTCAAAGACTTTGGAAGGATGCTCAGAGGCTGCGGTGTGGAGGGCACGGCGAATCATGCGTGCCAGTTCCTCCTCCTTCTGCGATAGCTCATTGTCTTGTTTCTCAATGGTACTGCTCTGCTGCCGGATGGTGGCTTCACGCAGACGCAGTTTTCTTTCCATGCGCTGCCGATAATAAAGGTAACCGGCCAAACTTGCAAACAGAATGGCCAGCATCACCGTCCGCTGTTCCCTGGCCCTGTTTGCCTGTCGGTAAGCCTCGGCTTCAGCCTCCTTGTCACGTTGATATTTATATTCATTGTTGGCATCCCGTGCTTGCTCCATTGTTGTCATTGCTGCAATGGAGTCCACCATTCCTGCATAAATGCGGGCATAGTGGCAGGACTGCTTGTAGTCACCCTGTTTCGCATAAATGTCCATCAAGGCGCGTGCTATGTCGCGTACGCCATACGGTGTGACAGGATTTGTAATGTATGGCATAAGGTAATAAATGGCAGAATCGACGGGGCCAAAAGCCTCAAAATAAGCTGCCTTGTTTGAATTGAAATTCGGTCGCCTGTGTGCAGGTGGCACTCTGTTGAGAATCTGCAGATAAAAATAGGCTTCATCCTGCTTTCCCACAGAACTATAATAGTCGCATATTTCACCGATGCAATCTGAATACTTAACTTCACTCTCTGTCAGCAGAATTTCATTTCCAGCCAATCTGTAGTAATATTCCATGGAATCAGGAAGCCCCAATCCATCGTATGCCGTGGCAATGTCCATGATGTCAATGGGGTCTTGAATGCCAAATTCTTTAGCTACCCGATACCCCTTCATGGCAATATCTACAGCAGCCCGTGGATTTTGTTGCCGCCGATAAAAGATGGCAAGTTGCGACGTGATATTTCTGTAAACAACAGCATCAGGGATGCCGTTCTTTTCTGATAGGTCAATGGCTTTCAGATAGGCTCTCACAGCCTCTGGGCTATCGTGCAGTTCCTGATAGGTGCGCCCCAGATAGTAGTATGCCTCCACTTGCTCCTTGATGGTTCCGTGTGCATCAAAATAGGCTACCACCTCTTTTATAATAGAATCTGTCGTGAGTGGCTTGTATGCCTTATCCTGCGCTTTGATGCACAGCATCTGCCATCGTCGCAAGGCGTGTTCCCCCTCCTTCTCTACAGTCTGTTCCATCGATTGCAACATGGTGGTAGCTGCCTCAGGCTCTGTACAGCATAGCGAATCGGCACGCTCCAAAGCTGCCATGACTGCAGCCGATTCATGTCTGCAAGAAACAAGGGTTGCCATCAAAACACATCCCTCCAAAATCATCCTTAATTTCATGCTCAAAATTTTTTCTGCAAAATTACGAGTTTTTTCCCATTGAGGCTTTGGGGAACATTTCTTTTTTGCGAAAAACGTCCATTTTAATGCCTTTAAAAATGTATCAGACTTTTTCCCATGTTACAAATTGCGCGATTTTGGTGCCAAGTAGTTCCATGGAACCAAATGGTACCAAAAAATATTTGTGTGCAAGTTGGATTTTCCCTAATTTTGCCGTTGATAACAATTTTGTTTAACCCACAAACCTTTTTTATTATCCTAAAATCCGCAACTATCATCCAATACACGATTAAGGGTAGATTTATGAGTCGTTAGTAGCAGCTTTCAGTAAAAAGCAACAGCACAACATCAATATGTAGCCACCATCCCCTTACCCCACGATGCGACTTGAGG
>JAFTEV010000067.1 GCA_017453465.1 Bacteroidaceae bacterium
CAGCGTCACCTTGGCGGCCTGGCCGGTGACGGTGGCTCCCTTCAGCATGATGGCGTCAGGCTTGAGGGCTATGGTGCCTAAAGGCACGTCCTTGTCGCCGCTGACGGTGACGTTCTTGGTGTAGGGCTTGAAACCCACACAAGTCACCTGCACGATATACTTGCCGTTGGACGGCGCCTTGACACTGAATTTACCGTCGAAACCGGTCAGCGCGCCAGTCACCAGCGTGCTGTCGGTCTTCAGCAGGCGCACCGTGGTCTGCGGAACAGGCTCCTGCGAGTCGCTTTCGTACACCGTGCCCGTCACACTGCGCTGCGCCAGGGCCGTCACGGCCGCCAGGGGCAGGAGCAGCGAAAAAAGAAGTCGTCTGAAGTTCATAAAAAATTTTTGTGTATTACGGTCATTAAGACGCACGGAAGTTTTGAAGGTTTAAATCTGCACTAAGAAAAAAAGCGTTCCTTTGCTGCAACCTGGATAAGAGGAAGCCAATAGTCCGTATCCTCAGCCCATCCTGCAAGGAAGGGGGAAGGTGAATAGCAAACGCCGAGGCTCTCATGGGGGAGAATCTCGGCGGATATTCTTTTCTGATTGCTGTGAATGCGGATGTTACTTCATTTGTGTTGCTTGTCCCCTTGGATTTCGGCGGGGTATTCCAAAAGACAACTACATTAAATCCTTCGGATCGTTGATGATACCTTCTTCAAACACTTCATCGGTTTCTGTTATAGGCAAGATGTCACGGGTGTTGACTACTGCCGAGCAGACGCCCCACGACAAACCTACACCGAATCCGCACATCAGAAAGCGCAAATCCCTTTCCGTCTTGTCTTTGCCATACTGGTCACACATCACCATAGGGATGGCAGGTGCCGATGGATTGCCATAGCGGTCGAGGCAAAGAGGCATTTTCTCTGGAGAGGTCTTAAGCTTTTTCACCAGCATCTTCTGGATGAACTGATTGGCCTGATGGAAAGCCAGACAGTCATAGTCATCAATCGTGGTTTCTGTTTCAGCAAGGAATTGCTTTACTGTTCGGGGCACATCGCTGATTGTAAAGGAGAACACGTTTTCACCTTGCATTACTGTATTATAGAGAGTACGCACATTGCAGTCGGGCCATGTGAGTTCTTCGTGTGTGGCATTCTGGTTACGGAAACCACCAGCAGGGGCAATAATGGCACGATAACCTGTTCCGTCGGTTTTCAACATACCTTTTATGACACTCGTTTCATCGGTTTTTTCCAACAGAATTGCTGAGCCACCGTCGCCAAACAACATGGCTACCGATTTGTCCTTCGGATGCGTCATCTTGGTCAATGTCTCACCAACCAAAAGCAAAGCCTTGTCAATATTTGAATTGGCCATCATGGAACAGACCACTTGCAGCCCATAGACAAAAGCTGAACAGCCCAGATTGATGTCGAAAGCAGCGCAATCCTTGCTTAGCCCCAATCGTTTATGTAGCACACAGGCCGTTGCCGGTCGACGATAGTCGGTGCTATGTGCCACGAACACCAGAGCGCCTATCTGTTCCCGTTCCGTCTGTTTGTGCGAGAGAACCTTCTCGGCAGCGGCAAAACATAGGTCACTCGCCGTCTGATATTCCCTCGTTTTACGGAACTCGCGAATACCTGTTGATTCCGCGAACTTCTGGCAATAGTCCACGCCAAAACGTTCGGCGAAGTTCTGCACTTGAACTATCTTTGTTGGCACCGCACACGCTACCCCTAAAATTTTGATGTTGCTAAATTGGAATAGTGGCATAGAGTTTAATTTGTTTAGATTGTGATACCTCCATCTATTGTCAGATTCACACCTGTCATCCACGAAGAAGCATCAGATAGAAGGTAGATGATAGCCCATGCAATATCTTCTGGCTTTCCATATCGCTTCAACGGATAACGCAATCTGTCTTTCTCCAACAGTTCGGGACTAATGGTACCACCGTCGAGAATGCCTGTGTCAACCATCCCTGGACATACTGCATTAACCCGAAAACCTTTGTCTGCTAGTTCACGTGCTGCACCTCTAACAAATGCACTGATAGCACCCTTTGAACTTGCATACATCGAATTGCCTACGGAGACTTTACCTATGCCTGACAACGAACTTGTAAACACTAAGGATGCTCCCTTTACTAATAGTTTTTTCTTGATTAACTCTTTTGTAATCATTATAGGTGCAATGGTATTTACTTGCAGGACTTGTTCTAATAATTCCTGCTTGATAAAAGGTATTGGCTTAGTTATCGTAAAGCCTGCATTATTCAAGACCCCATCAAGTTTCTCCAACGCTGAAATCAAAGTATATATTCCCTCTGTTATTGCCAAGTCGGCGATTACAAGTTGATGTCCTTCTCCCTCTAACTGCCCAAAGGTTTCTTGAAGCCGTTGTTCGTTGCGGCCGGTAATAACTACTTTTGCCCCCATACGTGAGCACTCGATGGCCGTGGCTCGCCCTATGCCCGACGAGGCACCTGTGACAAGAATGGTCTTGCCTTCTAATGAAAATGGATTATACGACATATTTCTGATCTGCATCTTCGTCGTCTACCTCTACTAACTGCGAGACGACCATGTTGTTAGTTTCAAAAGCTACCGTTCCCCATGAGAGTCCTACGCCAAAGCCGCAGCATATGAACTTTACAGGGTGTTGTTCGACTTTATCTTTTAGTTGTGTGACAATTGTCAGTGGTATGCTTGCCGATGACGTGTTGCCAAAGTGATACATGCATGAGGGAACCTTCTCTACAGGTAATTTCAGTTTCTTGGCTATCATGTTGTTCATTTTCATATTAGCCTGGTGAAACACGAAGTAATCGGCTTGGTTGTAGTCGAGGCCAAAATGTTCGGCCAGTTTCTTCACCGACTTGGGCGCTGTGCTGATGCCAAATGAAAAAACGTCCATGCCTTTCATGCGAGTCATAAGGCGACACAACTGTTTGCCCTCAATATCCTCGAAGTTGAAACTCTCTGCAACAAATGGGCTGCGACTCCCACCATCAGGGGTGATGATGGAATCGTAGCCACTGCCATCAGTGCCGAAATGAAAACGAAGTCCGTTTTCTCCCTCTGACCATTCTAAAGCTGTAGCCGTACCAGCAGAACCAAAAAGAGGGTCACGCAGTAGTCCCTGCGAAATACGCCATCTTTTTTTTGCATCGCCACACAGCAAAAGAGCTTTCCGAATGGTGCCACGTCCCAGTAGTCCGGCAATTTCACCGAGGCCATACACCCAGCCAGAACAACCCAGCGACACGTCGGCGGCATAGCATTCACGGCTTAACCCCAGACGGTCTTGCAGAATGCAAGCTGTAGCCGGCAATACATAGTCTGGTGTCTGCGAAACAAACACCAGACCCTCTATCTCACTTCTCTCCCATCCAAGATCGATTATAAGACGTTCTGCTGCCGCATAGCACAGATCGGACGTCGTAAGGGTGTTTGAAGTACGTCGTTCCAATACGCCTGTTGTTTTTACAAAGTCTTCTGGTGTATATTCATTCGAAAAATTGTCATCCTTACTGGGGTGAAGATTACTCGCAATGTTGCGAGGAACGCCAGCACTCATGCCGGCAATCCTCACGTTGTTAAATTCCAGAAATGCCATTATTGTTTAGCCTTAATGGTGTTGAACAGTTCCTCGACAGTCTGGGCGTTCTTGATGTCGTCGCCTTTCAGCGTTACGTCATACTCCTCGTCAACCATGGCAATAATCGACAGGGCAATGAGGCTCGACCACTCGTCTAGGTCGTGGAAGCGGGTGTCGGCTGTGAATACACTTGCGTCAGTGTCGTCAAACTGCGCAGCAAAGTTCTCGATAAAATCTTTCAGTTGCATAATGTTTGTTTTTTTAGGGTTAATATTTCAGTACTCGTGCAGGGTTGCCATATACGGTCTGCCCGTCCTTCACCTTACGAATGACCACGGCTCCTGCTCCCACCAGACAGTGGTTGCCCACGCTAACATGCGGCAACACAATGCCGCTGGTCTGTATGGTGCTCTCTTCACCTATTGACGAATAGCCCCCCATGAAGCTCTTGGTGCCCAGATGAGCATAGCTGCCGATGCGGACGTCATGGCCAACATCGGCCAGTCGCTGAAAGGTGACGAAATCACCAATCTCTATATCGCAGGAAATGGAAACGTCGTTGCACACAATGCAGCCCTGTCCCATGCGTGTGTTATGCCCCACATAGGCACTCTTGTGTACGAGCGAGATGAAGTGACCATTTTTCCGGAGAACTATCTCGGCATAGTGTCGCTTCCAGTGGGCATCGCCCATGGCGCAAGTGAACACATCATCGGGCTGCGGTTCATAGTGCTCCACACTGTCCAGAATGGGTGGATAGCCGGCCATGCCGTCGAGAGCTGCCGTCTTGTCATCGAGAAATCCCTTAATGTCAAATTCCTCACCATAGCCTCGGCAAGCTTTCGCCAATGCGTAAGTTTCGCGCCCCCAGCCTCGCGCGCCAATAATAATAAGGTGTTTCATCTTGTTTTCTGTTTGCGTGTCCCTCTATTCCGCCGAACGCCCTATTGCGGACAACCATTTACATTCATCAGACCACACAAAAAGGAAGCGGGGCATCTTGCCTCTGCTCGCTTGTCATATTAGGTCCTAGGAAAACCTCTCAAAGAAACAAACAGACTCTGACACCCGCGCCGTTGGTATACTATGTTACGCCCCTAAAGCGTGCCTGAGGCTGCACGAGCCTCTGCACGCTGACGGGACGGTGTTTCATATACCTACCCGCAGTGCCTACCTCTGCAATGTTCTTGTCTTTGGTAATTGAGTTTCCTAGGTTCAATATGACCAACAACGTTGCTTTAGCAAACACTTCTCAATATGTAGTTGCTCCCTCCTACTGCCACTCCGTCCTTCTGAAAGGAATCGGCATGACGCGAGTTTGCGGGTACAAAATTACTCAAAATAATTCTTTCTACTGTTATCTTATTTATGAAAAAAACTTAAAATCGAGTCACCTTTAACTTTTCCGATGGCAAAATTAATCAAAATATCCCAAAGGTTCAAGGAATTTACAAGATTTTAGTCAGAAGGAAAAACGAGGCCAGATTAGCAGAATTTTGTTTGATTTGGCCCAAAACTCGAGGAAATTTTGCAAAAATACTTTGTCTCGGAGGAAAAACAAATGAATTTGTTTTGTTCTGCTCTCGTTTTTCCGTAATTTTGTGCGCGAAAACCAAACAACGACTTATGGAAAAGCAGAAAGTAGTCATATCGACCGACTTAGAACAGGCACTGACCACCGCCATCGGCGAGGTAAGCCACGACCGCCTGTTTGTACTCACCGACGACACCACGCGCCAGCTATGCCTGCCCGTCGTGGCCGGCTTCGACTGCATGCGGCAGGCACAACCCATCACCATCGGGGCCACCGACGCCAACAAGACCTTAACGTCGCTGAGCCACGTCTGGAGCGAACTGCAGCGCATGGGGGCCACACGCCACTCGCTGATGGTCAACGTGGGCGGCGGCATGGTGACCGACCTGGGCGGATTTGCCGCATCGACATTCAAGCGCGGCATACCTTATATTAATATACCCACCACCCTG
>JAFTEV010000068.1 GCA_017453465.1 Bacteroidaceae bacterium
CCCTTGATTGCCTACGCGAGCGCGACGCATTGCCTATGCCGCTCCGTCCAAAAGCCTAAAAACAAGCGGCTATCGGGCTTTGGAGAGCATTTTTCAGGTTCACTCTACAGCGGGAGCATTTTCATACCGCCGCGTTAACATTTCGTAACACAGCTTGAACCATATCAAAGTGACGGGCAGTGCCTTCAAAGCGTAGGGCTGCACAAACTCCCTGCGCAGATAGGCGGGAAAGAGGTCGCTGGGCGAAAGGCTGGTCAAGATGAAGGCAAAGATGAGCAGGGCGATGTCCCAGGCTCCGCGTTTCCACGGCGCAGCGGTGTACCAGATGCAAACACCGGTGAGCGCAATGATGTAGCCGCTCGACTCTGTGCCCGTGCTGAACAGGCAGACGAACATCAGCACGGAGGCCAGCTGTGTCTGGCGGAATCCCTCATTTCGCCACTGTCGGAAACGAAGATAGGGAGCCGCAAAGAGCACCATGCCGGGCGCGATGAGCCAGAGGTCGGAGAAATCGAGCCGCAGCAGGCGATGCACCATGCCCAGCAGCGAAATGTTCTGCGCGATGCTGTCGGCATTCTCTGCATTCTTCTCCGTGAGGCAGTTAAACCACGCAACGTATTGTTCCAGCTGATAGTCCACACCGCTGTAGAGCATGGGGAGGCAGAAGAGGATGACCGTCCACCCCACCAAGCTAACCACATACCTCACCTTGTGCCTGGAGAAGAGGAAGAAGGCCAGCCCCACGATGCCGTAGAGCTTCACCAGTGTGCCAATGACAATGAAGAAGGTGGCCCACTCGTCGCGTTCCCGCTCCACCAGCCAGAAACTCAGCAGGATGATGGCTGCAACGGCTACGTTGAATTGCTGCATGAAGAGGGCGGTGAGCAGTTCGTGTGCACAGAACCATAAGATGAACACTTGTTGCCGTTTGCTCAGTGTGGAACGGCGCACAGCCCAATAAAGAAACATCGACAAGGCCGTACACCACAGCACAAGCCCCAACCACCAGGGCAGCACAGCGAAGGGGGCAATGATGAGGGAGAAGAAGGGGCCGTAGTGGTTGGTGTCCCAGTAGCCGCCATCGGTAGCTGGGGCATAGAGCGACACGCCGTTCATGGTGTTGATATACACGTAGCGGAAGATGTCGTAGTTGTTGTGGGAATGCAACTTGCAGAGGGCTGACACCACGCCAATGATGAACCACAGAGCCAGCAGGGTGCGGTAGTCGGTTAGGCGCTGGGCAGCACAAGTTTTAAGTTTTTGCAGCATAGTCTTTTGTCAACATTTCGTAGCAGAGCTTAAACCATATCAGCGTGATGGGCAGTGCCTTGAGTGAGTAGGGAATGACGTATGTCTTGCGCAGATAGGCAGGGAAGAGGTCGCTGGGCGACATGCTGGTCAGGATGAAGGCAAAGACGAGCAGAGCCACGTCCCACCCCGTGCGCTTCCACGGAGCAGCAGTGTACCAGATGGCTACGCCCAGCATGGAGATGATGTGCCCGTAGGACTCTGTGCCTGTGCTGAACAGCGTGACAAACATCATCACGGAGGCTGCCACCGTTTCGCGGAAGGGGACGTGCTGCCACTGGGATGTGCGGAAATAGGTGGCGGCAAAGAGCAGGAGTCCGGGGACGATGACCCAGAGGTCGGAATAGGTCTGGCAACCCGACCAGCGGCGAACAATGCCCAGGAGGGAAATGTTCTGGTCCCACGACGTGATGTTCAGCTGGTTCTTCACCGTCAGACTTTCGTACCAGTCGGCATATTGCTGGACAACGTACTGCGGGCTGGAAATCAGCATGGGCAGACAGAAGAGGACGACCGACCAACAGATGCAGCTCAGCACAAACTTCAGCTTATGCCGTGAGAAAAAGAAGAAGGCCAAGCCCACAATGCCGTACAACTTGATGAAGGTGCCTACGAGCAGGGCCAGTGTAGCCCATTCGTCACGCTCGCGCTCCACCAGCACGTAGGACAGCAGGATGATGGCTGCAATCACGCCGTTGAACTGTGCCTGAAAGATGCAGTTGAGCATCTCGACGGCACAAAACCACAGGATAAACACCTGCCGCTCTTTGCTAAAGCCCGAAATGCGGATGGCGAAATAGAGGAGCATCGTCATGGCCAGCAACCACAGGGCATAGCCCACCCAGAGCGGAAGCACGGCAAACGGAGCCACAAAGATGCTGAAGAAGGGGCCGTAGTGGTTTTCGTCGGTGTATTCGCCGAGATATTCTCCGTAGAGTGTCACCTGCTGCACGGTGTGTTCATAGACATAGCGAAAGATGTCGTATGTATTGTCGGGCACGCCGTGGAAGTAGGTCTTCAAGAAGATGAACACTGGGAGCAGAATCCACAGGGCAAAGAGTGTCCGATAGTCGGAAAAGAAAGGATGGTGCAGGAATGTCGTTATTTTTTGTCGCATGGCTCCCCCTTAGTTGTTAAACCTAAAACTTCCTCCACCGTGTAGAGCGGACGCTGCTTCACCTCGATGTAGATTTTACCGATGTACTCCCCGACTATGCCGATGCTGAGAAGCAGGGCACTGCCAACGAACCACACGCTGAGCATGATACTGCTCCATCCCGCCACCACGTGGCCACTCAGCCAGCTGACGAGCACATAGATGAGCATCAGGAAACTGACCAGCAGCCCCACTACTCCCAAGCCGATAATCAGCGTGATGGGCTGGGTGGAGAAGGAGGTAATGCCATCGGCTGCCAGACGCAACATCTTGCTCAACGTGTATTTGCTGGAACCTGCAAAGCGCGGACTAATCACGTCTTCCACCGTGTCGGACGGAAAACCCATCATCGGCATCAGTCCACGCAGATAGAGGTTGCGTTCATGGTAGAGCGAGAGTTCATCCAATGCCCGTTTGCTCAAGAGGCGAAAATCGGCATGATTATAGACGGCTTTTACGCCCATGCTGTTCTGAATCTTGTAGAACAGTTCTGCCGTCCGCCGCTTCAGGAAGGAGTCACCCTCACGGCTGACTTTCACGCCATAGACAATGTCGTTGCCCGCCCTGTGCTTGTCCACCATCTGCTCAATGGCTGTGATGTCGTCCTGCAGGTCGGCATCGATGGTCACCACGGCATCGGCATGGTGTCGTGCTGTCATCATGCCAGCCATGATTGCATTCTGGTGCCCCACGTTGTGGGTGAGGTTGAGTCCGCAGACAAAACGATTCTGGGCGTGCAGTTCCTGAATGATGGGCCACGTCTTGTCGCGGCTGCCGTCGTTCACATATAATATAAAGCTGTCGGAGGCTATCTTCCCCCTTTGGATAAGTTCGTCGAAAAGGGCAGACAGCCGCGAAGCCGACTCGTGGAGCACGGCTTCTTCGTTGTAACAAGGAGAAACTATTGCTAATTTTATCATTGGGAAAATTATTGGGAGTTAGAAGGAGACAGAGGGAAATAGAAGGAGATAGAGGGAGATAGAGGACGATTGAAGATTGAAGATTGAAGATTGAAAATTGTCAAATTGTAAATTGTCCAATTGTCAAATGTAATGTCTTTTATCTCCGTCGCTGAAAGCGACATATCTCCCCTTATCTTCCTCTATCTCCTATTTTCCATCGCTCTGTGAATGTAGTGAAAGTGACAAACTCCGCTTGTTCGTGCTTGAACATCTGGATGAGCTGGTGAAGCCGCTCCACCATGCCGTCCCCGGCATGGTTGCGAATGATGAAAGGCATCTTCAGTTCAGGATGTTCGCCCAGCGGATAAAATTCCCACGGATGGAAATAGGTGACAAACTGCCCGTCGTGGCGATGTGTCCAGCTGCACCACCCCTTGTAGAGCCACATGGGAAGGTTGTGCATGGCCAGCCAGAAGAGGGGAAAACGAAACCAGGGCGTGACACTGGCTGGAATCTGCAACACACTGCCCCGCATGAAGGGCGTGCGGCTCTCCGTCAGGTGCATATAGCGACCTGGAATGAATGCTGGATTCAGCGACGAGTTGTACAGATAGCCCTGACGTTCAATCTCCTCGTCTGAGACAGGGAACATCCTTGGTTGTCGATAGCCCCGCACGGGCTGTCCCGTCAAGGCTTCCAACTTCTGCTTTGAGTAAATCACGTCTTCTGGCTTGGGGTGCCAGTGGTCTTGACCATGCGCCGCCACTTCGTGCCCCTCATTCACAATGCGAGCCATCAGCTGCGGAGCATGGGTGGCAAAGTTGGTCGTGCAGAAGAACGTGGCGTGCACGCCCTCCTCCTTCAGCACATCCAGAATCCGCTCTGTGCCACAGGCCGACACCTCCATGCCCTCCTTCAGCGTGTCGTAGTCCACACCGTGTTCGCGAGGAACATCAAACTCCTCTGTATCAAAACTGAGTAAAACCATGTTTTAACCATTATTTGCTATTTCAGCGCGCAAAATTACGCATTTTTCCTGTAACGGAGCAATTTTTACGGGCTTTTCTCTAACATTTTTTGGCAAAACGGCCAGAAAGTCGTAATTTTGCAGCCCAAACGAGGGGAAAGCCCCTCTCTTTTGATTCTCTACTTATTACAAAACAAACACCAAACATACAGATGAAAGATTTCGTAAAAGAACTGACCTGGCGCGGCATGATTCACCAGATGATGCCAGGCACAGAAGAACTGCTGGGCAAAGAACAAGTGACGGCCTACCTGGGCATTGACCCCACGGCAGACTCGCTGCACATAGGCCACCTCTGCGGCGTGATGATGCTGCGCCACTTCCAGCGTTGCGGCCACAAGCCTCTGGCCCTCATCGGCGGTGCCACGGGCATGATTGGCGACCCATCGGGCAAGAGCCAAGAGCGCAACCTGCTCGACGAGGAGACCCTGCGCCACAACGTGGCTTGCATCAAGAAGCAGCTGGAACGATTCCTCGACTTCGACAGCGATGCACCTAACCATGCCGAACTGGTCAACAACTACGACTGGATGAAGGACTTCAAGTTCCTCGACTTCGTACGCGACATTGGCAAACACATCACCGTCAACTACATGATGGCCAAGGAGAGTGTGCAGAAACGACTCAACGGCGAAGCCCGCGACGGTCTCTCCTTCACTGAGTTCACCTACCAGCTGCTGCAAGGCTATGACTTCCTCTACCTGAACGAGCACAAGAACTGCAAGTTGCAGCTGGGCGGTGCCGACCAGTGGGGCAACATCACCACGGGTTCTGAACTCATTCGCCGCATGAACGGCAAAGAATGTTTTGCACTCACCTGCCCCCTCGTCACCAAGAGCGACGGCAAGAAGTTCGGCAAGACCGAGAGCGGCAACATCTGGCTGGACCGCAACTACACCAGCCCTTACGTCTTCTACCAGTTCTGGCTCAATGTGCCCGACGAGGATGCCAAGCGTTACATCAAAATCTTCACCTCGCTGGAGGAAGAGGAAATCAACAGCCTCATCTGCCAACACGACACCGACCCTGGCCGCCGTGTGCTGCAGAAGCGACTGGCCGAAGAAGTGACCGTCATGGTGCACTCAAAAGAAGACCTCGACATGGCCATCGAAGCCAGCAACATCCTCTTTGGCAAGAGCACGAAGGAGAGTCTGCTGAAGCTGGACGAACAGACTCTGCTCGATGTCTTCAACGGCGTGCCCCAGTTTGAAGTTCCCCTAAGCGACTTCCAAGCTGGCATCAAGGCTGCCGACCTCTGCACCGAGAAAGCTGCCATCTTCCCCTCGAAGGGAGAAATGAAGACCCTCGTCAAGGGTGGCGGTGTCAGCCTCAACAAGGAGAAACTGGCTCAGCCCGACCAGCTCATCACCACTGCCGACCTGCTCGACGGCAAGTACCTGCTTGTGCAGCAAGGCAAGAAGAAATACTTCCTCGTCATCGCCAAATAGCCCCTTTTGCGGTTATGTCCAAATACATATTATATATACTGCTGCTTGCATCTGCCCCTCCACTGAATGCACAGGTGGCTCCTATGGTCAAGACGGCCTGGCACCAGCGGTCGCCCTACAACAACCTTTGTCCGCAGGGCATGTTGGCTGGCTGTGTGGCCATCGCCATGGCACAGGTGATGAACTACCACCAGTACCCCCTGCACGGCTTGGGCAAGAGCAATTACTACTGGAACAACACTTCCGTGAAACCCAACAAGCGCACCAAGCTCTCGGCCAACTATGGCGACACTTACTATCGCTGGGACAACATGGACCAGGACGACATCTCTGCCGCCCAGCTGGTTTACCACTGCGGCGTGTCGGTGTGGATGGACTACAGCACCACCTTCTCTGGTTCCAACGAATTTTACGCCAAGTCTGCACTGACCGACTACTTCGGCTACAGCGAAGACATCAAGCTGGAGGCTCGCAACAAATACACCGATGAAGAATGGGCAGCCCTGCTCAAAGGCAACCTCGACAAAGGCTGGCCCATCATCTACAGCAGCGGTGGCCACACCTTCGTGGTCGATGGCTACAACGAGAAAGGACTCTTCCACACCAATCAGGGCTTTGGCTACGTCAGCCCCGACTGCACCTACACACTGGACAATTTGGGCAGCAAGAGTTCTTCGACCGCCCTCGTCAACATCCACCCCGCCGAAAACTCCGAAACCCTGCCCACAGAACAGGACTGGATTGTCTATCTGAACGATGGCAAATCGCAAATGGTAGCCCCCGCTGCGGGCGACAACATCCAGTTTGAAGGCGACCACTTGCTGATTAACACCGAGGCTGCATCTTACTCCTTTCCCCTGAGCACCGTGTCCTACTTCAAAACCGTTGCACCAAATTAGAGGAATAAGGAATTGTCGAATTGAACATTTGGACAATTCCTCATTCCTAATTCCTCATTCCTCATTCTTAAAATTATGTCACAAAAGCCAAGCATACCCAAAGGAACCCGCGACTTCTCACCCGCTGAGATGGCCAAGCGCAACTACATATTCAACACCATTCGCGAAGTCTATGCCCTCTACGGATTTCAGCAGATTGAAACGCCCGCCATGGAGAACCTCTCCACACTGATGGGCAAATATGGCGACGAGGGCGACAAGCTACTCTTCAAGATCCTCAACTCAGGCGACTTCCTCCACGGCACCACCGCCGACGAAGTGACTCACACCAGCACGCTGAAGCTGGCAGCAAAGTTCTGCGAAAAGGGACTACGCTACGACCTCACCGTGCCCTTCGCTCGCTACGTGGTGCAACACCGCGAAGAACTCACCCTTCCCTTCAAGCGTTACCAAATTCAACCCGTTTGGCGTGCCGACCGACCCCAGAAAGGCCGCTATCGCGAATTTTACCAATGCGATGCCGACGTGGTAGGCTCCACATCCCTGCTCAATGAGGTGGAACTGATGCAGATTATCGACACAGTGTTCACACGCTTCGGCGTGCGTGTCTGCATCAAAATCAACAACCGCAAAATTCTGAGCGGCATTGCTGAAATGATAGGTCAAGCCGACAAGATTGTGGACATCACTGTTGCCATCGACAAGCTCGACAAGATAGGACTTGACGCTGTGAACCAAGAACTGGCCGATGACGGCATTCCCGCCGAAGCCATCGAGCGGTTGCAACCCATCATCCAACTGAGCGGCACAAATGCCGAGAAGCTGGTGACCATGCGGCAAGTGTTGGCCGAAAGCGAAGTGGGTTTGAAGGGCGTGGAAGAATGCGAATACATCTTAAACAAATTGGGCACGTCGCTCAACAACCCCATCGAACTGGACCTCACCCTGGCACGCGGACTGAACTACTACACGGGAGCCATCTTCGAAGTGAAAGCCCTCGACGTTGAGATAGGCAGCATCACAGGTGGAGGCCGCTACGACAACCTCACAGGTATCTTCGGAATGCCTGGCCTCTCTGGAGTCGGCATCTCCTTCGGGGCCGACCGCATCTTTGACGTGCTCACCCAGCTCGACCTCTACCCCAAAGAAGCCGTGAACGGCACCCAGCTGCTGTTCGTCAACTTTGGCGAGGCAGAAGCCGACTACTGCCTACCCCTCCTGACAGCAGTTCGCAAGGCTGGCATACGAGCCGAAATCTACCCCGACAACGCCAAGATGAAGAAGCAGATGTCCTATGCTAACGCCAAGCAGATACCGTTTGTCGCCATCGCTGGCGAAACCGAAATAGCAGCCGGCAAAGTCACGCTGAAAAACATGGAGACAGGCCAGCAGCAACTACTCACTCCCGACGAACTCATTACTGCTTTGCAGTAGCACGGAGATCACGGAGAAGACAGAGGACACAGAGAAAGCATTAGTTGCAATCTCTGTGTCCTCTGTCTTCTCCGTGATCTCCGTGTCCTCTGTGCCCCCTTACTTCGTTGCTGTGAAGGAATTGAGCACGGCGGTTGTTCCTTGGTGTGAGCTACCCAAATAGACTCCGTGCCATGCGGTGGTGGCATCGGTTGGCTGGACAGTGCTATACTTGAGGGTGTAGGTACTGCCCGATGTCATGCCAGTGGCTGTGATGAGGGTCAATGAACTGCTGCACGAGGCTTCAAAGCTGACGGTGAAGAGGTTGTTGCCTGAAGCATCGGCCAGAGTGTAGTAGCGACCTGTGGTGAAGGAGAGGCTACTGCCAGAGGATGAATAGAGGTAGTAGCCCTGTGTGGAACTACCTATGCCAGAACTGCCTCCCCAGCCGCCACCGCCGCCTTGTGAACCTCCAGCGGAAAGGGCGTTGCCTGTGCCTGTAATTTTGATGTAGGAATTGTTGTCGCAGTCAAGTCCTTCTTCTGCACCTCCCCTGCTGGTGTAGGCAAAGATGGTGCCGTCGCCGATAGTGATGGCTCCCGTTGCACCGTAGTTGGAGTCAACTGCGTCGTTGCCGTTGCTGTAGCAGACGGTGATGCCACCATTGAAGAGGATGCAGCCTGCCGAGTTAATGCAGTCATCGTAGCATCTGAAGTAGTGTTTGCCGCCCTGAATGGTGATGGCGTTGGCCGACCGCTCTTTCGACTCCAGCCCTTCTGCGCCGTCGGTCGAGGTGGTAACAACGGTTTCGCCACCATAGAGGGTAATCTTGCCCTGCACCTTGATGGCTTTGGCCGACGAACCGCTGCTCTGCTGCATACCGCCCCAGCCACCCGAACTGCCTGAGCTGCCGAAGGAGGACCCCGTGGTGGTGACGGTGAGTGTGGGGCCTGTTCCGTCGGTCAAGCCCTGAGTGTAAGTGCCTGATGACTTGATGCCTTTACCGCCGTTGCCAGTCATCTTGATAGTGATGGTGCCAGCATTCAGGCTGATGTTGGTGTCGGCCTTCAGCCCCTTGGCTGTGTAGGAGTCATTGGTGCCGCTCTGTCCGCCGCCTGTGTTGGTGATGGAGAGTGTGCCGCCATTTGTGGTGATGGTGGTGGCAGAAATGCCTCGGCCAGCTGTGCCAGTGGCATTGATGGTGAGGGTGCCACCGTTCTGAACGAAATCTACGGCTTTCACGCCCGAACTGTAGGAGGCATCAGAGTTGATTACCTGCATGTTGCCCGAAGGACTGAGCGTGATGTCGCCGTCCGTGACGGTGAGTGTGGCTTTGGTCTTGATGGACTTCGACATGGCTCCGCTGTTCTTCACGATAACGGTGCCGCCCTGAATGGTGATGTTGCCGTCAGCCTTCAGGCCAGCAGCGTTGTAGCTGACTCCGCTATCTTCGCTGATGTCGGTGGTGCTGCCGTTCCAGGTATTGGTCACGTTGGTCAGCCTGAAGGTGTAGGTGCTGCCACTGCTGCTGCGGCTGCTGGAGATTTCATAATAATAATCTTCACCCGAAGTTGGTCCTGTGAAGGTGGAAGACTGGATGGCGTATGTGGTCTGTCCGCCGCCGCCACCGCCGCCACGACCTTGCGAGGTGTAGTCGGCACTCTTGAAGTAGTAGGTGCCGCTGTCAGCCTCCTTGAAGTCGTAGTAGTAGAAGGTCTTGGTAGTTGAGCCAGAGGTCTTGGTGACGGTGTTGGTGAGTTGCTGCACCAGTGTGCCGTCACTCTTGTAGAGGTAGAGTGTTGTCCAATAGTTGCTGCCCATGCCGCCACCGCCTGGTCCCATGCCTCCGCCGCCAGTGGTGGTGGTTGGCAGGGCTACATAAACGACGTAGGATTTCACTTCTTCTGGTTCCACGGTGGTGGTAGTGTCTTCCGTCAGTTCTGCCGTGCCGCCAGCTCCGTTGGCAGTGATGTCGAGCGTAACGGTGCTGGTTTCCTCATTGATGACGATATTGCCGTCAGCACTGATGCCCTTACCGCCGTCGGCTGTGTTCACGATGGTCACTGTGCCGCCCGTGATGGCGATGTCTCCAGCAGCCTTGATGCCTGTGGAGTAGCTCAAGTCCGTGCCGACGAGCTTGCCGCCTGTCTGAGTGATGTTGATGGTACCGCCCTGAATGTTGACGTTGCCATCGGTCTTGATGCCCTTGTTGGCAGCTGCCGTGGTATTGACGGTAAGGGTCCCATCGGCAATGGTCAACAGGGAGTCGCACTTCAGCGCGTCGGCACTGGTGGCCGAAACAATCAGGTTCAGTGTGCCGCCCTGGATGATGAGCTGCCCGTTGTTTTCATCCGTAGCATCGCTGGTGGCTTCAGCTTGAATGGCATCATCACCTGGGTCACTGACGGTGACTTCACCACCATTCATCTTGAAGTATTGTCCTGCATGAATGCCATCCTTGGCAGCACTCAGCACATGAATGGCACCAGCCGTCTTCTTGATGAGCATATACTCTTTGCTGGAGAGGCCGTGCTTCACGTTTCCGCACAGGTTCAATGTGCCGCCGCCACTGATTTCAAGGTGGCCTTTCGTGTAGAAAGCAGCCTTCTGTCCACCGTCGGTCGGAGCATCAGCAAGGGTATTGACGGTGCCGTCGGCCAACTCCAGGGCAATGCGTTTTCCACATTTTATATTTATAGCCTCTTCCGAAGAACCAGTCAGCGTCAAGCCGTTGAGCCGCACCGCCATCTTGTAGCTGCCGTTCCACACAAAGCTGCCAGCATCAGAGCTGCCAGCCAGGACGCAGCAGATTTCGCGGTCGGTCACGGTGCTGGTGAGTTCCACATCGCTGCCGCTGATGCTGGCCACAATGCTGCCATCGGTAGGCAATGTGCTCACTTCGGCCACGGTGTCACGATACGTCACATAAATGGTGTCGTTGAACACTGCCGTTTCTTCGGCCACGCTGTCGGCCAGATAAACTTCAATCAGCTGGGTAATGTCCTCCACAGTGACCATGTCATCGCCGTCCAGGTCTGCCTGAGCCATATCGAAGTCGGAAGATGTGCCCAGATAAACATTGATAAGCTCAGTAATGTCCGAAATGGTGATTTTCCCATCATTGTCGAGGTCGCCCACCAGAGGTGCACTGGTGGCCATCACAGCCAAGACAAAGGCCGTGAAAAATTGGAAAAAGCGTTTTCTTTTCATGGGTTAATAGGACTTTTTGTATGTTTTTATTTTGTGTAAACTGTGCAAAGATAGGGGAAAACCACAAAACAGCATAAACTGCAAAACCAGAAAACCGACTTTATGCCAAGAAATCATTCCGTATTGACAACCGCACAGCAAATGAGGATTTAGGAATGAGGAATTAGGAATGATCGCCTCAGACATTCAGCCCTGTCTGCTTCCAGCTGGCTCCGCAAATCGGCTACAGACTGAAACTTACGCTCAGGCCGCAGGAAGTCATCCAGCTCGACCCGAAGCTGCTGCCCATAGAGGTCGCCGTGCCAGTCGAAGATGTGCACTTCGATGCTGCGCGCATTGCCATTGTCCAGTGTGGGGCGATGGCCAATGTTGAGCATACCTTGGTGAGGGTCGGTTTCCCCTTCGATGGTCACACTCACGCTGTAGGCACCGTTCATGGGCACTAGCTTTTCGGCATCCAGTTGCAGGTTGGCTGTGGGGAAACCCATGCGAGTACCATTCTGAAAACCATGCACCACACAGCCTTGCAGGAAATAGCGGTAGCCCAAAGTGTGGTGAGCCAGCTGCACGTCCCCAGCAAGCAAGGCTCGGCGCGCCACGGTGGAGGATATGCCCCCTTGCAGTTCGTTGGCTCTCACGGTCTCCATGCCCAGCTGCCTGCCGTATGCCACATAATCCTCGAAACTCTCCGTGCGGCCATGGCCAAATCGGTGGTCGTAGCCTATCACCAACACACGGACGGCATACTCGTCGCGGAGCATTTGCATAAATTCACGAGCTGTCATGGCTGCCATCTGTCGGTCGAAATCGAGCCACACCAGGCGGTCTATGCCTGTCTGCCGAAGCAGTTCCAGTTTTTCGTCCTTTGTAGTCAGCAGACGGGGCTGATAGTCAGCCTGCAACACTCGTCGGGGATGCACAGGAAATGTCACCACCATCGACTGCAAGCCACGGCTCTGTGCCTGAGCCATAACTTGCTGGATGAGATAGCGATGTCCACTGTGCACACCGTCGAAAAAACCTATCGTTGCCACGTACTGCCCCATCATTCAGCTATTTTTAGTGCGCAAAGTTACAAAAAAATGCAAATTGTAAACTGTAAATTTACAAAAATTCGTACCTTTGCGGCTAAAAAGATTAAAAGCGTATGATTACATACAACACTGAAGGTGTGAAAATGCCCCCCATCAAGCGGCGTGAAACCACGGCCTGGATCAAGGCGGTAGCCAGTAGCTACGGCAAGAAAGTGGGCGACATCGCCTACATTTTCTGCAACGACGAAAAGATACTGGATGTTAACAGGCAGTACCTTCAGCACGACTACTACACCGACATCATCACCTTCGACTACTGCGACGACCTCGCTGCCATGGGCAAAAAGGACACCATTTCGGGCGACCTCTTCATCTCGCTCGACACCGTGCGCAGCAACTCCGAGGCGCAAGGCACCACCTACGACGAGGAACTGCACCGCGTCATCATCCACGGCATCCTCCACCTCCTCGGCATCAACGACAAAGGCCCAGGCGAGCGCGAAATAATGGAAGCCGCAGAGAACAAAGCACTGGAAATGATTAAGATTAAGTGCCCATGCCCACTTTCCGCGTTATTGACATAGTAGAAGGCACAACGGTAGATGGCCCAGGACTGCGCACCTCCATCTACTTTGCTGGCTGCACCCACCACTGCGAGGGGTGCCACAATCCCCAGTCGTGGCCAGCCAATGCAGGGAAAGACATGGACGAAGATGCACTCATGGAGGTGATTCGCTACAACGGCTTCGATGTCACCTTCACTGGTGGCGACCCCTTCTTCCAAGCCTCAGCCGTGGCTCATCTGGCAGCACGCATCAAGCAGGAACTCCACCTGGGCATCTGGTGCTACACAGGCTACCGATGGGAAGACATCATCGCGAACCCCAACTTCCAACCCCTCCTCCAGCACATCGACGTGCTGGTTGACGGCCCCTTCATCCTCGCCCTGCGCGACACCTCCCTGCGCTTCCGGGGCAGCAGCAACCAACGCATTATAGATGTAAAACGGAAAATCATAAATCCGAATTACGAGTTACGAAATCCGAAAGACCATCCTGATGCTTTCGTAATTCGTAACTCGTAATTCGGATTTCGTAATTATTAAATTGCCAATTAAACATGAAACGTAACATTGTCATTACAGGCGGAGCCGGTTTCATCGGTAGCCACGTAGTCAGGCTCTTTGTCAACAAATATCCCGACTACAACATCATCAACCTCGACAAACTCACCTACGCTGGCAACCTCGCCAACCTCAAGGACGTAGAAGACAAACCAAACTACAAGTTTGTCAAGATGGACATCTGCGACTTCGACGCATTTTTCAAGCTGATGCAGGACGAACACATTGACGGCATCATCCACCTCGCAGCCGAAAGCCACGTGGACCGCAGCATCAAAGACCCCTTCACCTTTGCCCGCACCAACGTCATGGGCACACTCTCCCTCCTCCAGGCCGCCAAACTCTACTGGGAAAGTCTGCCAGAGGGGTATGAGGGCAAACGCTTCTACCATATCTCCACCGACGAAGTCTATGGAGCACTCCAGATGACCCACCCCGAAGGCATCGAGCCGCCATTCAGCACCACAGCCTCATCCTCTGAGCACCACCTGGCTTACGGCAAAGACTTCTTCTACGAAACGACCAAGTACAACCCCCACTCCCCCTACTCCGCATCCAAAGCCAGCAGCGACCACTTCGTGCGAGCCTTCCACGACACCTACGGAATGCCCACCATCGTGACCAACTGCTCCAACAACTACGGCCCCTACCAGTTCCCCGAAAAACTCATACCGCTCTTCATCAACAACATCCGTCACCGCAAACCCCTGCCCGTCTATGGCAAGGGCGAAAACGTGCGCGACTGGCTCTTTGTTGAAGACCACGCACGAGCCATCGACACCATCTTCCACAACGGCAAGGTGGCCGAAACCTACAACATCGGCGGCTTCAACGAATGGAAAAACATCGACATTATCCGCGTAGTCATCAACACCGTTGACCGACTGCTCGGCAGGGCCGAAGGCGAAGACCTCAACCTCATCACCTACGTCACCGACCGCCTGGGCCACGACGCACGCTACGCCATCGACAGCACCAAGCTCCAGCGCGAACTCGGTTGGGAACCCAGCCTTCAGTTCGAGGAAGGCATCGAAAAGACCGTGCGCTGGTACCTCGACCACCAAGACTGGATGGACAACATCACCAGCGGCGAATACGAAAAATACTACGAAAGCATGTACGCAGGACGTTAGTATGCGGGCCATCATATACCGATGACCTTCAAAGCCAAATAAAACAATGCGCTGTGTTGTTTTATTTGGCTTTTTCTTGTGTTACGACCGACCGCGACAAGACATCAAGATTAACACTTCTTCAGCAAAACCCCGCTTTTTCTTTAGGCACAATTTGGGGCAAAATCACGAACAAGGCTGTCATGGGCAAAAACACCGCACAAAATGCAGAGGAAAACCCCGCAAAACCAGCCGAATCCCCCTATAAGAAAGGAAGGAGGAGTCGGAGCGGCGTAGGCAATGCGTCGCGCTCGTGTAGGCAATGGTTTGCGTTTGATTGCCTACACGAGCGCGACTGATTGCCTATGCCGTTCAGAAGAAATGCTCACCTGACACCACAGCGAGGGGTGCGGCAGAATGAAAAAATACGTTAAGCAGTGATTGGGGAAGTGAAGAGTGAGACCAGACAAAACAGCTTCCTAATTATTAAAAATGTGTCTTTAACTCTGTTTAACGGCTGAAACTTTGGCTCTCGCGTGGTTTTTGGCTATCTTTGCAGATATTTTCTTAATTCAGAGCGTTTTTTATGGACGATTATTTGAAGGAGGCTGCGGGAGAACAGGCCGCACCAGCCGAGTATGGTGACGAGAACATCGTCACGCTGACGGGCGTGGAGCATATCCGTCTGCGCCCTGGCATGTACATCGGCAGACTGGGCGACGGCAGCCATGCGGAGGATGGCATCTATGTGCTGCTGAAAGAGGTCATCGACAACTCGATTGACGAGTTTAAGATGCACGCGGGACGACGCATTGAGGTGGACATCACCGACGGCCTGGTGTGCTCGGTGCGCGACTACGGGCGCGGCATTCCGCAGGGGAAGATGATTGAGGCGGTGAGCATCCTGAACACGGGCGGCAAGTATGACTCGAAGGCTTTCCAGAAATCCATCGGACTGAACGGCGTGGGCACGAAGGCTGTGAACGCGCTGAGTCGCGTGTTTGAGGTGCGCTCTTACCGCGAGGGAAAGGTGCGCATGGCACGTTTTGAGGCGGGAAAGCTGGTGGACGACCAGACGATGGACTCGCAGGAAGAAACGGGTACGTATGTGAAGTTTGAACCCGACAGCGGACTTTTTCTGAATTACAAGTTCCAGCCTGAGTTTGTGGAGAATATGCTCCGCAACTACACCTACCTGAACACAGGGCTGGAGATTTACTATAACGGGCGGCGCATCAGCAGCCGCAACGGTCTGAAGGACTTGCTGGTTGACACGATGGACACCACGCCCCTCTACGACATTGTGCACCTGAAGGGCGACGACATCGAGATTGCCTTCACCCACACCAATCAGCAGTATGGCGAGGAGTATCATTCGTTTGTGAACGGGCAGCACACCATCCAGGGCGGCACGCACCAGAGTGCGTTCAAGGAGCACATCGCAAGAACCATCAAGGAGTTTTTCGGCAAGAACTACGAATATGGCGACATCCGCTCTGGCATTGTGGCCGCCATTGCCATCAATGTGCAGGAGCCACAGTTCGAGAGCCAGACGAAAATCAAGCTGGGCTCGCTGACCATGGAGCCAGGCGGCGGCGTGAGTGTGAACAAGTTTGTGGGCGACTTCGTGAAGCTGGAGGTGGACAACTACCTGCACAAGCATCCTGATGTGGCAGAGGTGATTCAGCAGAAGATTCAGGACAATGAACGCGACCGCAAGGCCATTGCCGGCGTGACCAAGCTGGCAAGGGAACGTGCGAAGAAAGCCAACCTGCACAACAGGAAGCTGCGCGACTGCCGCATTCACCTGAATGATGCCAAGGGCGACAAGAAGGAAGACTCGTGCATCTTCATCACCGAGGGCGACTCGGCCAGCGGAAGCATCACGAAGAGCCGCGACGTGAACACCCAGGCTGTGTTCTCGCTGCGGGGCAAGCCGCTCAACTCGTTTGGCCTGACAAAGAAGGTGGTGTATGAGAACGAGGAATTTAACCTGCTGCAAGCGGCACTGAACATCGAAGACGGCATAGAGGGACTGCGTTACAACCGCGTGATTGTGGCCACCGATGCCGATGTGGACGGTATGCACATCCGATTGCTGATGATTACGTTCTTCTTGCAGTTCTTCCCCGAACTCATCCGCAAGGGCCATGTGCACATCTTGCAGACACCGCTGTTCCGTGTGCGCCAGCGCAAGAAGCGCATCAAGAAGGAGAATATGGCTGTGCTGGCAGAACGCTATCCGCAGCAGGCTGAGGGCAAGAGCGACTTTGTGACGCTGTATTGCTACACGGAAGAAGAACGGCAGGAGGCCATTCGCCTGTTGCAGCCCGAACCAGAGATTACTCGCTTCAAGGGTCTGGGCGAAATTTCGCCCGATGAGTTCAAGAACTTCATTGGCGAGGATATGCGCCTGGAGCAGGTGAGCATCAAGAAGACCGACAGGGTGAAGGAGTTGCTGGAGTACTACATGGGCAAGAACACCATTGACCGCCAAAACTTCATCATCAACAACCTGGTCATTGAGGAAGACCGTGCAGAAGAGGAGGAGGAGGTTGAATCATGAAACGCGCACTCTTTCCCGGTAGTTTCGACCCCTTCACAGTGGGGCACAAGGACATTGTTGACCGCGCACTGAGGTGTGTGGCCGACGAGGTGGTGATAGCTGTGGGGGTGAATGCAGACAAGAAGTCGGCCATGACTGCTGAAGAGCGGGTAACGGCCATACGGAAGGTTTACCAGGATGAGCCGCGAGTGACGGTGCAGACCTACGAGGGGCTGACCACCGACTTTGCCCAGACGACGGGGGCAGACTTCCTGCTGCGCGGCGTGAGGAGCGTGAAGGACTTTGAGTATGAACGTGACATTGCGGAGATGAACCGCCGACTGACGGGCATTGAGACGGTGCTGCTGTATTGCAGTCCTGAGTGTGCGTGTGTCAGTTCAAGCGTCGTGCGGGAGCTGATGTCGTATGGAAAAGATGTGTCTGAGTTTTTAGCAGGGCTTCGGTTAGATAAAGATTAAGTGAAGAGTGAAAAGTGAAGAGTGAAAAATCTAAGTTACTGGGGGTAAACACTATCTAATGTCGGCTAAACTGAATTTTAGATTGTTCACTCTTCACTTTTCACTTCAAAAATAAAAATTACGCATGAATAGATTGTTCAAGTTTTTTCTGCTTTCCATGCTTGCGGGAAGCTCTGCCCTGACAGCAACGGCACAGGGCATCGACGAAACGCAAATTCGCAAACTGGTCTATACACAAACGGCTATTTCACAGCTTTATGTGGACACGGTGAATGCCAAGAAACTGACAGAGGATGCCATCCGTGGTATGCTCAAGGAGCTGGACCCTCACTCGCAATACACACCAGCCAAAGACGTTCAGGCGTTGAATGAACCGCTGCAAGGTTCGTTTGAGGGCATTGGTGTGTCGTACAACATGAACGAGGACACGCTGGTGGTGATTCAGCCCACCAGCGGCGGTCCCTCGGAACGGGTGGGCATCATTGCCGGCGACAAGATTATCACGGTGAACGACACGGCCATTGCGGGCGTGAAGATGTCAAGAGAGGAAATCATGAAGCGTCTGCGTGGGCCGAAGGGCACAAAGGTAAACCTGGGCATCATCCGGCAGGGCGTGAAGGGTGTGCAGAAGTTTGTCGTCACACGCGACAAGATTCCTGTCTATACCATTGATGCTTGGTACATGATTGACCCGACGACGGGCTACATCCGCATCAGTTCTTTCGGACAAACCACTCACGACGAGTTTGTCAGCGCAGCTACAGAACTCATCGGGCTGGGCATGAAGAACCTGGTGATTGACCTGCAGGGCAACGGCGGCGGCTACCTGCAGGCTGCCGTGGAGATGGGCGACGAGTTCCTCTCCGACGGCGAAATGATTGTCTATACCGAGGGCCGCTCGACGGGTCGCCGTGAGTACCATGCTCATGCAGGAAAGATGAACATCGACAAGGTGGTGGTGCTGGTTGACGGCTACACGGCCAGTGCTGCTGAAATCCTTTCGGGGGCCATACAGGACAATGACCGTGGCACGATTGTGGGGCGTCGCACGTTTGCCAAGGGGCTGGTGCAACGCCCTATCGACCTGCCCGACGGCTCGCTGATTCGGCTCACGGTGGCGCACTACTATTCGCCCGTAGGTCGGTGTTTCCAGAAGCCTTACGTGAAGGGCGACAAGAAGGCGTATGACAACGACATGCTTGACCGTCTGAACAGCGGCGAACTGATGTCTGCCGATAGCATCCACTTCCCCGACTCGCTGAAGTACACCACCAAGGGCGGACGCACGGTGTATGGCGGTGGCGGCATCATGCCAGACGTGTATGTGCCGCTCGACACGACGGTCTATACTCGACTGCACCGCGAACTGGCTGCCAAGAGCTGCATCATCCAGACTACACTGAAGTATCTGGACAAGCACCGCAAGGCGTTGTCGAAGCAGTACGACATTGAGGCTTACCGCAAGGCAAAAAGTCGGAAAGGGGAAGGGAAGTCGTATGACTCAAAGGACTTGACGGAAGGGTTCCTGCGTTTCAAGCACGACTTCAAGGTGCCGGAAGAGATGATTGACCTGCTGAAGGAGCGTGCAAAGGAGGCCAAGGTGGAATACACCGACTCGCTGTGGCAAGCCACACTGCCGATGCTGAAGCTCCAGCTGAAGGCGTTGCTGGCACGCGACCTTTGGGATATGAGCGAGTATGCTCAAATCATGAATCCTTCTAACGAAATCTATCTGGCTGGCCTGAAGGCTATCGGCATAAAAATAGAAGAAAAATGAAACAGAGACTTTTTCTGCTGGCTTGTCTGCTCTGCACCATGGGCTTGACAGCGCAAGTGACTATCACGGTGCAGAATCCGCTGCCCGCTGCCCGCAGTTTTGAAATGGTGCAGGTTAATGCCCAAAAGGTGAAAGCCAAGCTGGGCACTGATAGCTTTGTCGTGACGGATGCTGATGGCAAGGAAGTCCCTTCACAACTGACGTGGGACGGACAGCTCATCTTTCAAGTCAGTGTGGCAGAGCGAGGAAAATCCACCTACCGTGCCGTGGCTGGCACGCCGCAGCAGTATGAGAAACGGGCAACGGGTCGGCTCTTCACGGAGCGCGGCGACGAATTTGGCTGGGAGAACGACCGTGTGGCTTACCGCATCTATGGGCATGGCGGTGCTGTGGGCTACGACCTTTTCAACAAGAGTACCTCACGGCTGATGCTCGACTGGTGGTACGCCTCGGAGCAAGACCAGGAAATGCGCTCGGTCAGCAAGAAGCTGCACGACCGTGGCTACCACGACCTGGCCGACCAGGTGTATAATGCCTTCTGCTACCACATTGACCACGGGCAGGGCATGGACTGCTACACTGTAGGCCCCACGCTGGGCAGCGGAGCCAATGCACTGGTGGGGGCAGACGGAAGCCTGTGTATGCCTCACTGCTACAAGTCTTACGAGATTCTGGACAATGGCCCGCTGCGTTTCACCGTCCGTCTCACTTACCCCGAAATAGAGTACCAAGGCCAGAAACTGGTGGAGACTCGCGTCATCACGCTCGATGCAGGCACCTCTTTCTGCAAAGTCACCGTGAGCTACGACGGTCTCACGGCTGCTGCCCCCATTGCATCGGGCATCGTTGTGCACAAACAGAATCCGTCGGCATACGTGCTGAACCAGACGGCAGGTTATCTGGGCTATGAAGACTTGGGCGACGGCAGCCCTTACAACGCCAAGTATCGTGCAGAGCTGGAGAAGCTGATGGGCAAAATCTATGTCGGCACGGTTTATCCTGAACGTCCCGCAGCAATGAAATTCGCAGAGCGGGCAAACGGCATTGCCACAGGACACATCCTTGCCCTCAGCACCATCAAGCCTGCTTCTACCTATACTTATTATTTCGGCAACGCCTGGGACCACAACGAGGAACTGGGCATCCGCAGTCTGACCGACTGGGAAGCTGTGCTCAGCAAGCAAGCCCAACTGGTGAAATCACCGCTGAAAGTAACTATCAAGTAACAAATACATAAAAACTCAAATTCATTATGGACAACTACAATCGTGACTACAGAGCTATGCAGTACGAAACAGCTTCGACTGCGGTAGCAGAAAACACACTCATCAAGAATGTTTACCTGTGGATGTGCGGCGCACTGGTCATCACAGGACTGACAAGCTATTACGTGGCCAACAACTTCAGCCTGCAAGAAGCCATCTTCAGCAGTCCGCTGGTGTTCTACGGCCTCATCATCGCTGAATTTGCACTGGTGATTGGACTGACAGCAGCCATCAACAAGATTTCGGCACTAACCGCCACACTGATGTTCTTGCTCTACTCGGTCATCAATGGTGCCACGCTGTCGTCTATCTTTCTGATTTACGAAATTGGCTCCATCACCACCACGTTCTTCGTGACAGCTGGCACGTTTGGTGCCATGGCCATCTACGGCAGCATCACCCAGCGCGACCTGACAAAGCTGGGGGGCATCCTGACCATGGCATTGATAGGCATCATTCTGGCCACGCTGGTCAACCTTTTCCTGAAGAGTGGCATGATGGACACCATCATTTCCATCATCGGTGTGATTATCTTTGTGGGGCTGACTGCATACGACGCACAGAAAATCAAGGCCATGCTCGGCAATGCAGAAATCAATGACACAACTCAGAAGCTGGCTGTGCTGGGAGCATTGACGCTCTATCTTGATTTCGTCAACCTCTTCCTCTATCTGCTGCGCTTCATGGGCAAGCGAAACAACTGATTATGGTGCTGAACTATATTTGGATAGGTTTCTTCCTTATTGCAGCGCTCTGTGCCATGGTACAGAGCCTGTTTTTAGGCAATACAGGCGTGTTTGCCGACATCATCAACTCCACATTTGAGAACGCAAAGACGGGCTTCGAGATTTCCTTGGGGCTTACGGGTGTGCTGTCTCTCTGGATGGGCATTATGAAGATTGGCGAGAAGGGCGGCATGGTGAACGCCTTGTCAAGGGTGCTAAGCCCCATCTTTGTGCGCCTGTTCCCTGACATCCCCAAGGGACACCCCGCCACTGGCCACATCTTCATGAACATTGCTGCCAACATGCTGGGACTGGACAACGCCGCCACGCCCCTGGGACTGAAGGCCATGGAGAGTATGCAGACACTAAACGAGAAGAAGGACACAGCCAGCAACCCTATGATCATGTTCCTTGTGCTCAACACATCGGGACTGACCATCATTCCCGTGAGCATCATGGTCTATCGGGCACAGCTGGGTGCTGCACAGCCTACGGATGTCTTTGTGCCCATCTTGTTGGCTACTTTTGCTGCCACACTGATGGGCATCATCATGGTTTCCATCTATCAACGCATCAACTTGCTACAGCCCGTGCTGCTCGGCACGCTGGGTGGCATGTGCGCACTGGTGGCAGCCATCATCTGGGCATTCTCACAAATGGAGAAGGAGACGATGGACACCGTCAGTACACTGGCTGCCAACCTCATCCTCTTTGCCATCATCATCTGCTTCATCTTGGCAGGAATGCGCAAGAAAATTAACGTCTATGACGCTTTCATCGAAGGGGCGAAAGACGGATTCAACACAGCCGTGCGTGTCATCCCCTATCTTGTAGCCATCCTTGTAGCCATCGGTGTGTTCCGAGCCAGCGGAGGCATGGACATCCTTATTGGCGGTATCAACTGGACGATGGGTGCGCTGGGGCTGAATGCTGACTTTGTGCCCGCCCTGCCCACTGCCATCATGAAGCCGCTTTCGGGTAGCGGAGCCAGAGGCATGATGGTCGATGCGATGACCCAATACGGTGCCGACTCCTTCGTGGGCCGTCTCTCTTGCATCTTCCAGGGTTCCACCGACACAACTTTCTACATCCTCGCCGTCTATTTCGGCAGTGTGGGCATCAAGAACACCCGCCATGCCGTAAGCTGTGGTCTGCTTGCTGACTTGGCGGGCATATTGGCCGCAATCGGGGTGGCTTACTTATTCTTTTAAAATTACGAATTACGAAATTCGAAAGGCCATCCGGACATATTTCAGATTTCGTAATTCGTATTTCGTAATTATTAATGGGATGTTCTAAAAATTAGCAAACTGATAGTCAGATATTTCTGATGATAATTCGATATAATTTTGTATCTTTGCAGTACCAAACGACGTAATCATGAAGAAAACGACGGTATATAGGAGACCGATGGATGAGAATCTCTTTGAGGAGGAGCTCACCATAGAGGCCCTGTCTGCAATGGGTAATCCACTTGAGC
>JAFTEV010000069.1 GCA_017453465.1 Bacteroidaceae bacterium
ATGTCATTCAGAGTTTTATTTGTTTTTTATTTGCAACACTAAGATAAGTGAAATTTCTGACATGGCAAAATCCTGAGCAACTTTTTGTTGCTCAGGTGCTTATAAAAAATATTAAATTATAGTGTTGCGGAAATTAGATTAAACATAATATAATTAGATTTTTTCCCCGCAAAGTTACAGCTTCCCCTCCACGAAAACATCCCACAGTGTTTCTTTTGTTTACAATCACGTAACAAAAGCAGGGCTAAACCTTCCCTTTTTATGCATTTATAACTAAATTCTTGTGCAAACAAGCTTGCATTTCAGAAAATTCATGTAATTTTGCAAGCAAAACCATAAAAAACATGAAAACTATGAAAAAACTACTTGCGCTCTCCATCGCAGCAGCCCTGACAGTTCACACGGCGGCTGCCCAAGACAAGAACGGCGGCTACCCCATCACGCAGGTGCCCTTCACCAGTGTAAAAGTCACCCAAGGCACCTTCTGGGGACAGCGCCTACAGGCCAGCCGCGATGTCACCATCCCACTGGCCTTCAGCAAGTGTGAAGAGACACACCGCTACCAGAACTTTTCGCGTGCTGCCGAGCACATCAAAGACCCCAGCAAGGTGTTCGACATCGACCAGAACGCCTACTCCTTCGACGACACCGACCCCTACAAGACACTGGAGGGAGCCAGCTACCTCATGCAGACTTACCCCAAGGCCACCTTCAAGGGGAAGAGCATGGACAAATACTGCGACTCGGTGATTGCCGTCATCGCCAGCGGACAGGAACCCGACGGCTACATCAACACCTTCCGCACCATGAACCCACAGAAACCCCACAAGTGGGAAGGCCCTAAACGCTGGAGCCGTGTGGAAGACCTCAGCCACGAATTTTACAACCTGGGCCACCTCTGCGAAGCCGCCGTTGCCCACTACTACGCCACCGGCAAGAAGTCCCTGCTCAACGTAGCCACGAAGTATGCCGACTGCGTAGTGCGCGAAATCGGCAAGAACCCCGGCCAAGCCTGTGTGGTGCCCGGCCACCAGATTGCCGAGATGGGACTGGCCAAACTCTACATCGCCACCGGCAAGAAGCAGTACCTCGACCAGGCCAAGTTCTTCCTCGACCAGCGCGGCGTGCGCAACCCTGCTTGGGAAGAACGCCGGGGCGGACTCTACGACAAGGACGGCTACTTCCACAGCCTCAGCGAATACTCCCAGAGCCACAAACCCGTGCTCCAGCAGGATGAAGCCGTAGGCCACGCCGTCCGCGCAGGCTACATGTACGCAGGCATGGCCGATGTTGCCGCACTCACGGGCGACAAGGGCTACATCGATGCCATCGACCGCATCTGGGACAACATCGTAGGCAAGAAATTTTACATCACAGGCGGCGTAGGAGCCACAGCCAGCGGCGAAGCCTTTGGCAAAAACTACGAACTGCCCAACATGTCGGCCTACTGCGAAACCTGTGCCGCCATCGCACAAGTCTATCTCAACTACCGACTCTTCCTCCTCCACGGCGACTCCAAATACTACGACGCACTGGAACGCTCCCTCTACAACGGAGTCATCAGCGGCATCAGCATCGACGGCGGACGCTTCTTCTACCCCAACCCGCTCCAGTCCATGGGCCAGCACCAACGCCAGCCCTGGTTTGGCTGTGCCTGCTGCCCCAGCAACGCAGCCCGCTTCGTTCCCTCCCTCCCGCAGTACATCTATGCCGTGAAGGACAACTCCCTTTACGTCAACCTCTTCAACGGCAACACCGTCACCACCAAGGTAGGCGGCAAGGCTGTCACCCTGGAACAGCAGACCAACTACCCCTGGGACGGCGACGTGACCCTCCTCATGCAGAAGGCCAGCGGCAAGTTCGCCCTCCGCATCCGCATCCCCGGCTGGGTGAAGGGCGAAGTAGTGCCCAGCGACCTCTACACCTACGCCGACGGCAAGAACCTCGGCTACACCGTCAGTGTGAACGGCCAGCCCCTGGAGAGCCAGCTGGAGCAGGGCTACTTCGTCATTGACCGCCAGTGGAAACGGGGCGACAAGGTGCAGCTCCACTTCGACATGGAGCCACGCATCGTAAAGGCCAACGGCAAGGTGACCCAAGACAAAGGCCGCATCAGCATCGAAAAAGGCCCCATTGTCTATTGCGCCGAATATCCCGACAACACCTGCGACGTGCTCTCTGTCCTCATCAACCAGGAACCACAGTTCCAGACGGGCACCGTCAGCATCGCCGGCACCACCATGCCCACCCTCATCACCGATGCCCAGACACTCAACTTCGACAAGACGGGTCGCCTCACCACCAAGGACGAGCGGCTCACCCTCATTCCCTACTACGCATGGAACCACCGTGGCCCTGGCAAGATGACCGTGTGGCTGCCCATCGACCTCAGTGCCACCACACCCGCCCTGCCACCAAGCATCGCCAGCCAGAGCAAGGTCAGTGGCTCGAAGCGCGGACTGCCGGCCCTCAGCTCCGTCAACGACCGACTCGTGCCAGCCGACGGTGACGACCGCTCCGTGCCCTACACCCACTGGTGGCCAGCCAAGAACACCACCGAGTGGCTGCAATACGACTTCAAGGAGGCAACCACAGTGAGCACCAGCACCGTCTATTGGTTTGACGACGGTCCCTGGGGCGGATGCCGTGTGCCCAAGAGCTGGAAACTCTACTACAAGAATGATGCTGGCCAGTGGGCCGAAGTGCAGAACCCCACCAAGTACGGCACAGTGAAGGGTGCCGCCAACATCGTCAACTTCACCCCCGTCAAGACCACAGCCATGAAGCTGGAGATTGTGCAGCCCGAAGACTTCAGCTGCGGTGTCTTCGAGTGGAGCCTGAAGTAAGCACACAGAGCCTCTGCGCTCTGTTTCACCTCTGATTCTGCGTCAAATTGCCATTCGGCATTCGCCAACGCTCGTTGGCCGGACCCCATGGTAATTTGACGCAGATTCTTTGTTTTCAGCCAGATAATCCATCCCCCACCCGACGGAAGCCCAATAGAAAATCCGAAAGGCACAGCAAGAAATCATTGAGTTCGGCAAGGAAAGTTGACGCAACGGCGTTGTTTTTATAAACATCGGTGTTGTTTTTGAAAACAACGTACATTGTTTTTACAAACAACGCCGTTGCGTCAACTTTCTTTCGCAGTGCCACCAAGACACGCCTTCGCGCAGCTTTGAACTGGAAGATTATAACGAAGAAGACGCTTAACCAAAGAAAGGAGGACAGAACAATGAAATTAGCTTATTCCATTTTATTTTTAGCTGGGCTGGCAGTTTGCAGCTCATGCAGCAACGATGATGATTCAGTCAAGCAACCCTCTCAGGGTCATCCCGTAACACTCTCGCTGGGTGTGCCAACTGGTGACGACACACGTGTAGCCCACTCCCTGAATGGCACAAGCATTCACCCCGTCTGGGCAGCAGGCGACCAAGTGGAAGTCGTTTACACAAAAGACGGTGCAGAAGTATCGGAAACTTTCACCTTGTCATCGGGCACAGGTGAGCAGACAGGTGCTTTCACTTGCGAAAGCAGTCAGTTGGAAGAGGGCACAGCCTACGAAGTGTATTATCCCGCGAAGAGCTATGACTTGAGCACGCAGGACGGCACGCTCGAAAACTTGCCAGAATACCTTTACGGAAGTGCAAGCAGCCTGACCGCTGGCGTGAAATTGCAGTCGAAGCTGACGTATTTTCACTTTGTGTTCACAGGCAATTACGAAAATTCTGTAAGTTCGCAAAGAGTTTACCTTGAAAAGTCAAGTGGTAATTTTAGCATGTATAAACAAAATACTACGACAACTTTTTATACATTAGAAAACCAGACCACCCCGTTTGCTGTTAATTCAAACACAAACCTTGACTTCTATATTGCAACAAGGCTTGACGGCAACACTTCTGGTGGGGCTATGAAGCTTTGGATTAGTCCTTTGCGTTACGATTTCTTCGGAATATCTTACACTGTACCTAATTATTACTACTCATGGAATATCTCCAAAGATTACGAAGCTGGCAAAGTTTATAAAGTGACAGGAAGCCTAAGTTATACTCCAGCACCATCAGGAGATGCTTGGTAATTTCCCGCTCTACATACAGTCAACCATGATGATGGCCTCTACATAATATATAAAATGTAGGGGCTTCTTTTTTGTTTTGCCTAAAAAATGGCGAATCGTAACGGGTAAATGGTAAATAATTTGTACCTTTGCAGCAAATTTACACATTTATATATTATTAGAGAGCGTTATGATTTACTTTTTTCAGACCCCTGCGGGGAGCATTGTGGCCACGAGCATTGACCGTAAGCTGAAGGACAATGAGGTGCAGAGGCTTTGCTGGCTTTATGGCGAGGCTGTGCCCGTGAGTGAACAGGAACTCACGGGTTTCTATGTGGGACCTCGACGCGAAATGGTTACGCCCTGGAGCACGAATGCTGTGGAGATTACGCAGAACATGGCTATCGAGGGCGTGGAGCGTATAGAGGAGTATTTCCCTGTGGAAGGCGAGGACGCTGAGTTTGACCCGATGCTGCAACGCATGTACAGGGGACTGAATCAGGACATCTTTACGGTGAAGATTGAACCGGCTCCCATCGTGCACGTGGAGAACCTGGAGGAATATAACGAGCGGGAGGGTTTGGCCCTGTCGCCTGAGGAGATTGAGTACCTGCACGGTGTGGAGGGACAGCTGGGCAGGAGGCTGACGGACTCGGAGGTGTTTGGCTTTGCGCAAATCAATTCGGAGCATTGCCGACACAAGATTTTCGGTGGCACATTTGTCATTGATGGTAAGGAGCGCGAGAGTTCGCTGTTCCAGATGATTAAGCGGACTACGGAGGAGAATCCGAACCGCGTGATTTCGGCCTACAAGGACAATGTGGCATTTAGCCGTGGCCCCGTGGTGGAGCAGTTTGCTCCGGCAGACCACTCGACAAGCGACTACTTCAGGGTGAAGGACATCGAGTCGGTGATTTCGCTGAAGGCTGAGACGCATAACTTCCCGACCACCGTGGAGCCGTTCAACGGAGCCGCGACGGGCACGGGTGGCGAAATACGTGACCGCATGGGCGGCGGCGTGGGCAGCTGGCCCATTGCGGGTACGGCTGTGTATATGACGAGCTACCGCGAGAGCAAGCGTCCGTGGCTGTATCAGAGTCCGGAGCAAATTTTGGTGAAGGCTTCAAACGGTGCAAGCGATTTTGGCAATAAGTTCGGACAGCCCCTGATTTGTGGCTCGGTGCTGACGTTTGAGCACAAGGAGGAGGACGATGAGGCGCAGTATGGTTACGACAAGGTCATCATGCTGGCTGGCGGTGTAGGTTACGGCACGAAGCGCGACTGCCTGAAGGGGCAACCGGAGAAAGGCAACAAGATTGTCGTGGTGGGTGGTGACAACTACCGCATCGGCCTGGGCGGAGGTTCGGTCAGTTCGGTGGATACGGGCCGATACAGCAGCGGCATTGAGCTGAATGCTGTGCAGCGAGCCAACCCTGAAATGCAGAAGCGTGCCAACAACTTGGTGCGTGCGCTGTGTGAGGAGGAGGTGAACCCCGTGGTGAGCATCCACGACCACGGCAGTGCGGGACACGTGAACTGCCTGTCGGAGTTGGTAGAAGACCAAGGCGGACTGATTGATATGACAAAGCTGCCCGTGGGCGACAAGACGCTCAGCGCGAAAGAGATTATTGCGAATGAGAGTCAGGAGCGCATGGGTCTGCTGATTGACGAGAAACATATTGAGCACGTAAGGCAGATTGCCGAGCGTGAACGTGCGCCGCTGTATGTGGTGGGCGAGGTGACGGGTGATGCTCATTTTGCCTTTGAACAAGGCGATGGAGTGCGCCCGTTTGACCTGGACGTGGCTCAGATGTTTGGGCATTCGCCGAAGACGTGGATGCGCGACGAGACGGTGGTGCGCACGTATGAGGACGCAGAGTATTCGTATAACCACATAGACAAGTATCTGGAGCGTGTGCTGCGCATGGAGGCTGTGGCCTGCAAGGACTGGCTGACAAACAAGGTGGACCGCAGTGTGACGGGCAAAGTGGCCCGGCAACAGTGTGTGGGCGAGGTGCAGCTGCCGCTGAGCGACTGTGGCGTAGTAGCCCTGGACTATCGTGGCAGGGCTGGCATTGCGACGGCCATTGGCCATGCGCCACAGGCTGGACTGGCAGACCCTGCCGCTGGCAGTGTGCTGTCGGTGGCTGAATCGCTGACCAACCTGGTGTGGGCGCCGCTGGTAGATGGGCTTGACAGTGTGAGCCTGTCGGCCAACTGGATGTGGCCGTGCCGCAGTCAGAAGGGCGAGGATGCCCGCCTGTATGCAGGTGTGGAGGCTCTGTCGGACTTCTGCCGCGAGCTGGGCGTAAATGTGCCTACGGGCAAGGATTCGCTTTCGATGACGCAGAAGTATCCTGACGGCTCGAAGGTGATTAGCCCCGGCACCGTGATTGTCAGCTCTGGCGGCGAGGTGAGCGATGTGCGGAAGGTGGTTTCGCCTGTGCTGGTGAACGATGCAGAAACGACGCTGCTGCACATTGACTTCAGCTTTGACAGCCTGAAGCTGGGCGGAAGTGCATTTGCGCAAAGTCTGGAGAAGGTGGGCAGCGATGTGCCTACGGTGAAGAACGCAGAGTATTTCCGCGATGCGTTCCTGGCGGTGAATCAGCTTGTGAAGGACGGGCTGCTGCTGGCTGGACACGATATTTCGGCTGGTGGACTGATTGTGTGCTTGCTGGAGATGACGTTTGCCAACAGCAGGGGTGGCATTGAGGCCAACCTGCGGAACATTCCTGGACGTGACCCTGTGAAGGTGTTGTTTGCCGAGAATCCGGGCGTTGTGGTTCAGGTAAGGAACAGTGACCTCAAGGAGGTGGAGCAGATGCTGGAGCGCAGTGGCGTGGGCTTCATCGAGATGGGCCACCCGATAGCTGAACGCATCTTGAAGGTGAAGAAGGATGGGCGCACGAGGGTGTTTGACATTGACCACCTGCGCGACATCTGGTATGAAACTTCGTACAAGCTGGACACGAAGCAGAGCTTCAATGGCATGGCGAAGGAGCGTTTTGAGAACTACAAGCAGCAGCCGATTGAACACTTGTTTGGAGAGCATTTTACTGGCAAACTGGCTCAGTACGGACTGAATCCCGACGAAAGGCGGAAGCAGACGGTGGGCAGTCTGCCAAAGGCCGCCATCATTCGCGAAAAGGGTACGAATGGTGAGCGTGAAATGGCTTACTCGCTGTGGCTGGCTGGCTTTGACGTGAAGGATGTGATGATGACCGACCTGGTGTCGGGACGTGAAACGCTGGAGGACATCAACATGATTGTCTTCTGCGGCGGTTTCTCCAATTCCGATGTGCTGGGCAGTGCCAAGGGCTGGGCTGGTGCCTTCCTGTTCAACCCGAAGGCGAAGGCTGCGCTGGATGCTTTCTACAGCAGGGAGGACACGCTGTCGCTGGGTATCTGTAATGGTTGCCAGCTGATGGTGGAACTGGGCCTCATCAACAATGACCATGTGGAACAGGGCAAGCTGCTCGATGCTGAGCGGCTGGTGAACTACAAGCATGGATATGCGAAGATGTTGCACAACGTGAGCCACAAGTTTGAAAGCGGATTTGTCACCCTCCAGATTCCAGAGAACAAGAGCGTGATGCTGGGTTCGCTGAGTGGCAGCAAGCTGGGCATCTGGGTGGCTCACGGCGAGGGCAACTTCTGCCTGCCGAAGGAGGAAAGCGAGTATTGCGTAGTGGCTAAGTATAACTATAGTGGTTATCCTGCCAACCCGAATGGTTCGGCTTATGACGTAGCTGGTCTCTGCTCGGCTGACGGTCGCCATTTGGCCATGATGCCCCACCTGGAGCGTGCCATCTTCCCTTGGCAACAGGCTCATTACCCTGCTCAGCGCAAGGATGATGAGGTGACTCCGTGGATTGAGGCTTTCGTGAATGCAAGGAAATGGATTGAACAAGTTAAAAAGTAAAAGATGAGAGTTGAGAGTTTAGGGTTGAAAGTTGAGAGAGTTTTGACTCCACCAGAGCTAAAGGTTCTGCAACTTCTCTAAACACTCAACTCTAAACACTCAATTCTAAACGCTATGGCCGCCACCGTACTCTTCGTGTTGCTTGGTTTCTTTGTCATGCGTGTTTTGCCTGACTGGATTCCCGACCAGATTCATTGGTTGAATGTGGTGCTGCGGTGGGTGTGCTATGTGGTAGGGGCAGCTACCATCATCTTCTTTGTTTGCTCCATGCTTTACAACATTCCGCACGCTTGGTATAATTTGTTCTATTGATACGTGTTTATCAAAAAAGACGCACTTTCCGTGGCCGATAGGCTCGTTTTTTAAGGAAAATCTGCCTGAAAAGAAAAAAAGTTCGCTCTATTTTTGCACGTTTAATCAATATTAACTAATTTTGACCCCAAAAATACTATTAAAAACAAAAAACTTATTTCAACTATGCGTATTTTTAAGACAATCTTTGCTTCAGCAATGATGGCTGCGTGTGGTCTGACAGCGTTTGCTCAGAACCCCGTGGCAGACGAAGAAGCACAGTCGCTGGGGTACAAACCTCAGCCATACGGCTTTGTACAGGTACAGGGAGGCATTAACAAGGTGTTCTCGCCTGGCAGCAAGTTTGCCCCCACATACAGCGTTGCGGTGGGTGGTATGTTCACACCGATTGTGGGTGCACGTTTGCACGTGAATGGACTTGAGACGAAAAACGGATTTGGCTCTATCGTTGACCAGTATAAGTTCAAGTACATCACATCGGACTTGGACTTGATGGTGAACCTCGTGAACATCTTTAGCAAGAAGAACCGCCACCCAGTTGACCTCTTCCTCATTGGCGGTGTGGGTCTTGACTATGCTTGGAACAACAAGGACTTCAGCAAGCTGACTGGCATGACTGAGGACATTTCTAACGCATGGGGACCAAACAGAACTCCACGTCACAGCCTTTTGAGCCACAACCTGCGTGTAGGTCTTTTGGCTGACGTGAACGTAGCGAAGCACTGGAGCATCGGTGTGGAGGTGGACCTTAACTCTCTCGACGACCGCTTCAACTCGAAGTACAAAAATTCTGACGACTGGATGTTCACAGCTCAGCTCTCAGTGACTTACAAGTTTGCTTTCAAGAAGGCTCCAAAGCCAGCTCCAGAACCAGTAGTGGCTGCACCAGTTCCGGTTGTTCCGACCAAGGACGTGGAGAAGGAAGTTGTGAAGCCAGCCCTCGTTATTGCTGAAGAACCTATCAACGAAACACTCTTCTACCAGATTCGCGAGACTGATAATGCTGCTAACAAGGCTGCCGTTGTGAACAAGGTGGCTGAGTGGTGCAAGAAGTACCCAAACAAGACTGTCAGCATCGATGGTTATGCAGACAAGGGCACAGGTAATGCCAAGGTAAACCAGGACTACGCACTGAAACGTGCTGAGAATGTAGCCAAGGCTCTGCAGGAAAAGGGTGTACCTGCCTCACAGATTAAGGTTTCTTCTCACGGTGACGAAATCCAGCCATTCGCTGATAACGACAAGAACCGCTGCGTCATCATCGTTGGCAAATAATCGCGTTGTTCATAAAAGAAATTAGGTAGGCTCCTATTGGGGAACCTACCTAATTTCTTTTTGCGGTTGTGCGGTTTTGCGGTCGCTTCGCTTAACGGTTTTGCGGTTTTGGCGGTGGAACAACCGTATAACCGTCCAACCGCAAAACCGTATAACCGCAAAACCGCATTAGCTAATCTGGCTACCAGCCTTGACGGGGCTTTCCACCGTGGTCACACTGATGTTGCCATCCCAGTTTTCGGCAGAGAGAATCATGCCTTCACTGACCAGACCGTTCTTAAATTCACGTGGAGCAAGGTTGGCAATGAAGAGCACCTGCTTGCCAACAAGCTGTTCGGGCTGATACCACTGGGCTATGCCGCTGACGATGGTTCGGCCATGAAGGGTACCATCATCGAGCTTGAACTTGAGCAGCTTCTTCATCTTGGGCACACGTTCACACTCCAGCACGGTGGCTACACGGATGTCGAGTTTCTGGAAATCGTCGAAGGAAATGGTTTCCTTCACGGGTTTAGCCTCCACAGCAGCCTCGGCATTGGCCTTGATGGTAGCCTCCAGCTTATCAGTCTGGAACTTGATAACCTCGTCTTCAATCTTCGAGAAGAGCAGTTCTGGCTTGCCTAACTGCTTGCCAGCAGGCAGGATGTCGGTACGTCCCAGCTCTTCCCAGTTCACAGCCTCCATGTTAATCATCTTGCGCAATTTGGCACTGCTGAAGGGCAGGAATGGCTCGAAGGCTATGGCCAGATTTGCGGTGAGTTGCAGGGAAATGTAGATGATGGTCTTCACACGTTCAGGGTCGGTCTTGATGACCTTCCAAGGCTCTTCGTCGGCAATGTATTTGTTGCCGATACGTGCCAGATTCATGGCTTCCTTCTGAGCCTCACGGAACTTGAAGGCTTCGAGAAGAGCTTCCACTTTGGCCTTGACGCTGACAAACTCAGTGAGTGTCTGCTGGTCGGTATCGGTCAGAGTGCCACACTGGGGCACAACACCTTCGTAGTATTTCTGCGTCAGCTGCAAGGCACGGTTTACGAAATTGCCATAGATGGCTACCAGTTCGTTGTTGCAACGTGCCTGAAAATCTGCCCAAGTGAAGTCATTATCCTTTGTCTCAGGAGCATTGGCGGTCAACACATAGCGCAGTTCGTCCTGACGATTGGGCAGCTCCTCCAAGTATTCATTGAGCCACACGGCATAGTTCTTCGAGGTAGAAATCTTGTTGCCCTCCAGGTTCAGAAACTCGTTGGAAGGCACGTTGTCAGGCAGGATATAGTCACCATGAGCCTTCAGCATGGAGGGGAAGACAATGCAGTGGAAAACAATGTTGTCCTTACCAATGAAGTGGATGAGACGGCTTTCAGGGTCTTGCCACCATTTCTGCCATGTTCCCCACTGTTCGGGATTTTTTTCGCAGAGTTCCTTTGTGTTGCTGATGTAACCTATCGGGGCATCAAACCAGACATAGAGCACCTTGCCCTCAGCCCCCTCTACAGGCACTGGTATGCCCCAGTCGAGGTCACGAGTAACGGCACGAGGCTTCAGCCCACTGTCGAGCCAACTTTTGCATTGGCCATACACATTGCTGCGCCATTCGGTGTGCTCCTTCAGAATCCACTGCTCCAGCCACTGCTGATACTGGTCCAGAGGCAGATACCAGTGCTTCGTCGTTTTCTTCACCAACGGATTGCCGTTAATGGCATTGACAGGATTGATAAGTTCTTCAGGAGAAAGCGTTGCTCCACACTTTTCACACTGGTCGCCGTATGCACCTTCATTGTGGCAACGCGGACACTCCCCCTTGATGTTGCGGTCTGTGAGGAACTGCTTTGTTTCCTCATCGTAGAACTGTTCCGAAGTCTGCTCAATGAACTTCCCCTCATCGTAAAGCTTGCGGAAAAAGTCTGCTGCAAACTGGTGATGAATCTTGCTCGTTGTACGAGAATAGACATCAAACGAAATGCCGAAGTCCTCAAACGACTTCTTGATGATGCCATGATAGCGGTCCACCACGTCCTGCACCGTACACCCCTCCTTCTTGGCACGTATAGTGACAGGAACACCATGTTCGTCGGAACCACCAATGAACATCACCTCCCTACCCTTCAGACGAAGGTAGCGCACATAGATGTCTGCAGGCACATACACTCCTGCCAAATGCCCGATGTGTACAGGGCCATTAGCATACGGCAAAGCTGCCGTCACCGTAGTTCTCTTGAAATTCTTTTGTTCCATCTTATATTAATTTGTGATTTTTCGCCACAAAGGTACGACTTTTTTTGTTAAAAGTCGTACCTTTGCGCCATGAAACAGACCGACATCCGCAAAATCCTCATCATGCGCTTCTCTGCGATGGGCGATGTAGCCATGACTGTGCCCGTCATCACGCAGCTGGCCAGACAGTTCCCCTGGCTACGCATCACAGTGCTGACACGCAGTAAGTTCACACCCATCTTCGAATGGGTTCCCTCAAACGTAGAAGTACGAGGTATCAACCTTGCAGACTATAAAGGACTGACAGGGCTGACGCGCCTTTATTCTTTGTTAAAGGAAAAAGATTTTGATGCCGTGGCAGACCTCCACGATGTATTGCGTACCAAATACCTACGCACCCTCTTCCGCATGGCAGGAAAAGAAGTCGCCGTCATCGACAAAGGCAGAAAGCAGAAACGGGCTATTCTGGGACACGGCATGACAGGCGAACACCTCAAGCCCATGTTTGAACGCTATGCTGATGTCTTCCGCCGCTTGGACTTTAACCTTACACTCACGACAGAAACCCCACTTTTCGACCTCTCCCAGGAAGACTACATACCCATCCATGCCTTCACAGGAAAAAGGGTTACTGGCGAAAAGTGGATTGGCATAGCTCCCTTTGCCGCTCACGACATGAAGGTTTATCCGCTCGACCACACACACATGGTTGCAGACATGCTGCTCGAAAAAGGCTACAAGGTATTCCTCTTCGGTGCGGGCAAAGAAGAAAGTGAAGAACTGGCCACCTGGCAATGCGACAACATGCGCTCCGTCTGTGGCTCCCTGGGCGGACTCCACGGAGAACTCTTGCTCATCTCCCAGCTCGACCTCATGATTAGCATGGACTCCGCCAACATGCACCTCGCAGCCATGCTCCAAGTCCCCACCCTCAGCATCTGGGGAGCCACCCACCCCGCAGCAGGATTCACAGCATGGGGACAAACAGAACAGAACATCCTGCAAATCCAGACACTGCCCTGCCGTCCCTGCTCCATCTACGGCAACAAACCCTGCCACCTCGCCGACCACCGCTGCATGACCCGCATCACACCCGAAATGATAGTACAGCGAGCAGAAGAAATACTTGGAAGTTAAAAGTTAAAAGTTAAAAGTTAAAATGGCTGGCGCAGGACACGAACCCTCCGCATGGCATTTTAACTTTCACTTTTAACTCCCTTCGGAAACACCTCCACATCCTCCGCATGATACTCACTTCCAGGATTCGCAGGCAGCTCCATATAATTGCCGTAACGCCACTCCAAACACTTCTCTGCCTCCCTCATGATAGGAGCCGTCGTGTCCTCAAAAGCCACACGACGTGTAGGCAGATAATCCTCCAGCAAACTGTGCTGGAAATAAGGAATGCCCAGCGCAAAATCATAATAAGGAGTAGGAAAACACCACCTCGACAGCCACCGCAACACAGGGAAAACAAAACCACGATTCAGTCGAGCCAACAAGCGCACCTTCCACATCACACTGCGAGGGTCACGTGCTGTGCGCATCATCTTGTAAGCGTGCCCCAAAGTACGATTCGACAAGTCGTGAATCCACCTCGGCACCCGCTCCACAGGGAAGATGTCAATAAAAATGCCATGCTCCTTCCACACCCTGTCATATCCATTCCGCTCATATAGCGAGCTATCCTTGTCACGAACCTTGGCAAACTGGAAGAAATAGTTTGCATCCGTCGTGTGCCACTGCAACGCCATGTCCCCAGGCAACTCCCTCTCCAGAATCTTCATCAGCCGCAAAAAGTCCGTCCTTGGCAGCTCGATGTCGAGGTCATCGTCCCAAGGAATAAACCCGCCATGACGCACAGCACCCAACATACTGCCCCCCGAAAGCCAATACGATATATGATGACGCTCACAAATGCCATCTATCTGCTGCAACAGATAGAGCATCCGCTGCTGCATACACCAAAGCTGTGACCCCTTGGGGTTAAACCTCTCCCTCAGCTCCTGAGGGTCAAAAGAAACTGTAGGCCCCATATCCATATAACTTCATGTCCTTTTTTGGATGCAAAAATACAAAAAAAAAGCCGCACAGACACCAAAAACAGCCCAATTCAACCATTTTGCAAGTGGACACCCACCTTTTCTAACGAAAAATGAGTAATTTTGCCCCCTGTTATGAAACATCAGACATTAAAACTGGCAGACCAGACAAGAAAACAACTCTGGACGCTGACCGCAGTGTTAGCCCTGTGCTGCTCCACCCTTTTAGCAGCGTGCATGAAAAATACGGACTGATTTACGCCTATTGATGAGAAATATAGGAGGAAAAGAAGGCATAAGAAAAGGGAGCCAAGTTTGCTTGGTCCCCTTTTGAGATAGTTTAGAGGTCAGACTTACCTGATGAACAAAAGTTCGCGGTACTTGGGCAGGGGCCAGAGGCTATCATCGACGATGAGTTCGAGCTTGTCAATCTGATAGCGAATCTTGTCGAACATCGGGGCGATGGTGTCGTGGTAGGCGATGGCTTTCTGGTGTTCGTTTGCTATCTTGTTGGCGACTTTGCGAGCTTCGACAAGTTCCTCTACCAGCGTTTCGATGGTGGCTGTGCGCTCTGCTATCTCCTCGACGAGCTTGAGGTTGCGTGCATTCAGCTGGCTGGCCTTCTCCGTGGAGAATATAACCGACATGCGCTCCACGTTCCTCAGAAGTTGGCTCTGATAGCTGGTGGCAACGGGGATGATGTGGTTCATGGAGAGGTCACCCAGTACGCGGGCTTCAATCTGAATCTTCTTAGTGTAGGTTTCCCACTTTACTTCGTTGCGGGCCTCCAATTCCTTTCTGGTCATCACGCTGAGGCTCTCGAACATACGGATGCTGTCCTCGTCGAGATAACGCTCAAAAATGACTGGGCAGGAGGTCTCTGTGTCCAGACCACGCTTGGCGGCCTCTGCCTTCCACTCGTCGCTATAGCCGTTGCCGTCGAAGCGGATAGGCTTGCAGGTCTTGATGTCTTCGCGGAGGATGTCGATGATGGCGTGGTAGGTGGCATTGTGTTCAGAATGCTCAAAATCCTTTGCTATCTCTTTGATGCGGGCATCTACGCGCTTCTTGAACGAAACAAGTGCCTCGGCTACAGCACTGTTGAGCGTAATCATGGCGCTGGCGCAGTTCGCTTCGCTGCCCACGGCACGGAACTCGAAACGGTTGCCGGTGAAGGCAAACGGGCTGGTGCGGTTGCGGTCGGTGTTGTCGATGAGCAGCTCAGGAATCTCGGGAATATCGAGCTTCATACCCTGCTTGCCGTCCATGGAGAAGAGGTCTTCCTTGTCGGCCTTCTCAATATGGTCAAGCAGTTCGGAGAGTTGTTTGCCGAGGAACGAGCTGATGATGGCTGGCGGCGCTTCGTTGGCACCGAGACGATGGGCATTGGTGGCCGACATGATGCTGGCTTTCAGCAGCCCGTTGTGCTTGTAGACACCCATCAGCGTCTCGACGATGAAGGTGGTGAAGCGAAGGTTCTGTTCCGCCGTCTTGCCTGGTGCATGGAGCAACACGCCTGTATCTGTCGAGAGGCTCCAGTTGTTGTGCTTGCCCGAGCCGTTGATGCCAGCAAAGGGTTTTTCATGCAGCAGAGCACGGAAGCCATGCTTG
>JAFTEV010000070.1 GCA_017453465.1 Bacteroidaceae bacterium
ACTTCATTTTTAAGCTAACAAATAGCGTGCATTCCAGCTATGCACGCTATTTTTATTGCCAAAACCTCAAGCTCGCATAGGCAAACCTTCCTGTTCACGTAGGCAATTCGTCGCGGTCGCGTTGTCAATCAAACGCAAACATTTGCCTACGCGTGCGCGACGGATTGCCTATGCGAGCGCGAAAAATAGCTTATTCCCCCCCCCACGTTTCTTTGTGAAGGTCCTCAATCCTATCACCCGAAAACCCCAGCTGGGCTTGGTGGTACGCATCACAATTTTTCTGACTCAAAACTTTGTTGCAGCTCTCGTTTTTCCCCGTTTTTAGTACAAAAACAAGCTTTTTTGAAATAATTTTATAAAAAAACTAAAGAAAAATGCACGTCGTATAAAATTTAATCTGTATATTTGCCGCCGATAACGCCCGAAAATAAGAAAAACGTACGTAAAAAAGGGCCACTATCACTGCTATACATTATAAATAAGTAAGGAGGTTTATATGTTAAGCAACAGAAATCGAGAATTGATGACAAGAAAAACACTGCGCCACTGTCCGAAGCTTCTTTAGCCCTGGATGGTGTGCCTCTGCATACATGCCCGTGTCATGCCCTTTCATGGCTTCGCGTGGCAGCCATCCCCCTACACATTATATATAATATACAGAAATACTCCTTACATTAAATATATTACTCCTTACCTCCGTGCCCCCAGTGGGCACACCCACCCAGGCAAGCGTGCCTTTACCAAAAGAAAAAGCCCGTCAAACGGCAACCGAGAGAGAATGAACATGAGTATGAACCCTTAAAAAGATAAGAAAGCATGGAAGCAACAAGAAAGAGATATTCAAGGGATGTAATCCAAGAGACATTTCGCAAGATGCTTGCTGACAAAAAGTCGATTCATAAATATGTGAAGAAATATGGAACACTCAGTGGATTTCCTGATGCAACGGTTCGATTCGCTAAACCACTATGAATATTACGACCCCAACATATAACAGGAATATGAGCACTATCGCCCTAAACAACCTTTGGAATTACATACAGTCTCTGGCATTGTCCAATTCAAACAAAGACTGGTTAGCCGGCAAGCTGATTGAGTCCAAGGTGGAAGACATAGACGAAGAAGCCAGACGCGAAGAAACGCTATACAGTATGTTTGGAGCCTGGGCTGACGATTCCAACTTTCCTGTCATGGAAGAAGCAATCAGAACCGGAAGAACTTCAGGAATAACACGCCATATTGTGGCTTTTGATGAGACATGAGAAGATGAAAAAATACCTGCTTGATACCAACATTTGTATCCATTATATGAAAGGAAGATTTAATCTTGTTCAGAAAGTCCGTTCTGTTGGAGGAAGAAATTGCTATATCTCAGACATTACAGCCGCAGAACTATATTATGGTGCAGAATGTTCCCGCGAACCAGAGAAGGAGAAAAAGAAAGTTGAATCATTTCTGGCGGGATTCAAAAGGGTTTCCATATCAGAGGCTATTGCATACTTTGCCTTTGTAAAGGCTGCGCTAAGGCGAAATGGAACACTTGTAGATGACTTTGATTTGTTGATAGGCGCGACGGCGGTTTGCCACAATATGGTTGCAGTAACAGAAAATGTAAAACATATTGGACGCATACCAAAAATACAAGTCGAAAACTGGATAGACAGAAAAGACCAATAACCCCAACATATAACAAGAATATGAGCACTATCGCCCTAAACAACCTTTGGAATTACATACAGTCTCTGGCATTGTCCAATTCAAACAAGGACTGGTTGGCCAGCAAGCTGATTGAGTCCAAGGTGGAAGACATAGACGAAGAAGTCAGACGCGAAGAAACGCTATACAGCATGTTTGGAGCCTGGGCCAAATGCACAGACAAAAAATTGCAGGATGCAGAATGGCTTGATGAAATATGTGGGGGCTGGAACGAAGACCCCCGTTCAACAGAAGAAATAAAGGCAGATATACGAAATGCTCGTCAGAGCGGAATCACGCGAAAAATAAGAGCTTTCTAAACAATGAAGAAGTACTTAATAGATACAAATGTCATTATAGAATTGTTGAGAGGCAATCGAAATATCGCATCGTGTATAGCCAATGCCGGAGTTTCAAACTGTGCAATATCAATTATCACAGACTACGAACTTACATACGGAGCATTCCACGCACAACCAGAATATAGAGAACGAGAAATTGAAAAAGTACGATCCATACGCGAAAGATTTTCCGTAATAGGTTTACCTGATTCGGAAAAATGGGCAGAAGCAAAGCAACGTTTGCAATCTTCGGGTCTTGGCATAGACGACTTTGATTTGATTATTGCGGAAACAGCTAAAGAAGGAGGCTACATAGCGGTAACGGATAATGTAAAACACTTGGGTCGCCTTGACGGTCTGCTACTTGAAAACTGGATAGACAGAAAAGACCAATAACCCCAACATATAACAAGAATATGAGCACTATCGCCCTAAACAACCTTTGGAATTACATACAGTCTCTGGCATTGTCCAATTCAAACAAAGACTGGTTGGCCAGCAAGCTGATTGAGTCCAAGGTGGAAGACATAGACGAAGAAGCCCCTGCGCTCAGAACTCAAGAGCAGCAAGAAGAATATGTGCGCCAAACCTTGACACGAGCCATTTTGGAATGCCGCGAAGACATACGGACAGGAAAAAAGTTGCAAAGTGCCAGAGAACTCTTGGAAGAAATGAAAACATGGTAAGAATTAAGGCCATAAGAGAGTTTGCTCTGAATCTTCGACGACTGTCAAAAAAATACAGGTCTTTGCAAAGCGACTATGCTCGTCTGTTGGATGAGTTGGAGGGTAACCCCTACCTCGGAACAGATCTTGGCGACGGAGTCCGCAAAGTGCGAATGGCCATAGCCTCGAAAGGGAAAGGGAAGAGTGCAGGAGCGAGAGTGATAACATACGTAATAGAAGAGCGAGAAGATGAAATCATCATACACTTGCTGACCATTTACGACAAGAGCGAAATCGAAAACGTTTCCGACCAGTTTATACGAACATTGATAAAACAAATATAACCCCAACATATAATCCCGAAAAAATAGTAACTAAATACTATCATTTTTTAATTAACTTATTTATTAACTTTTTAAAATCACAAAAATCATGAACAAAGTTTTACGAACATCCCTTTCGTTCATCATGGCATGTGTGGCGATGGTCGCGTCTGCTCAGACCGACATCACGCGCTATGTTCTTGTGAACGCGGGATTTGACGAAAGTTCATCTTGGGTAACAGCCAATGTGGATACCCAAGGAGATCCAAACTCACATGAAGTTGTGGGTTGGACTGGTTCTGGTGCTGCATGGTCTGCAAGTGCTGCAATGGGCTATGGTTCAGAAACCCAACTCAATGGTGTAACTGTTCCTGCTGCAGACCCTGCTGGTAACAATGATGGAGGTGCACTTGGTGTATCTTGTGGATGGGGAGGTAAGATTTCCTATTCGCAGACCCTGATTCAAGCACTTCCTGCAGGTACTTATACGATTGCTTACAAGGCAATCAATCTGGGTACAGCCTCTCAATTGAAGGCTGAAATTAGTTTTGCTGGTCAAACGAAAGAGGCTACTGCTTCTTTTGCCAGTGCTTGGACAGAGTATAAAGCAGAATTTACAATCACTGAAAATCCTGCAGCTAATTTGGAGATTAGCTTTACTGCTGTAAGTGGTGGCTCTGGTTCCAATGCCAAGATTTTTGTCGATGGCGTAAAGATTAGCGCTGCTAATGGCACAGATGTATCAGGCATTGTTTCTACTGTTGCTCAGGAGTATGCAGAAGTTCTTGCCCTCTGGCAGTCCGTCAACACGACAAACTACCGCTGGGATGCTGAGTTCGAGGATCAGGTAGTTACATCTGACATCCTTAACAAGATGAACGAAGCAGACAAGCTGCTTGTGAAGGTTGCTGAAACGAACTTTGACGAGGCTTCCGACAGCCAGAATCAGACTGACCTTGCTGCAGCTCGCAATCTTATTGAGGCTGTACAGCAGACCGCTACTGAAAACTATCAGGTACTGAAGGCCAACAAGGATGCTAACGAAGCCATCAACGCAGAGATTCAGAACCTCCGCGATGAGTTGGCAGCTGCTGAGGCAAAAGTTGCAACAGATTATCCAAATGCCAATGTAACAGACGCTCTTCAGGCTATCAACGACAAGATTGATGCTCTTCAGACTGATGCTGACCAAGCATTTGCAAACAAGACAGCTGTTGACTTCAAGGATAATACTCTTCCTACAAAGGCTGAGGAAATCCGCAATGACATCGCCAACCTGCTTCAGGATGCACAGAACCAGCAGGATCGTTACAATGCAGAACAGGCTCAGATTGCTGCTGACGCAGCTATTGCAGAGTCATTCCTTGCTGGTGACTACATTATTTATAATGTGGAGGCTCAGGCTTACCTCGGTGGTGCAAACTCTTGGGGTACTCAGGCTTCTATCATTCCGAACTCTAGAATCTTCACACTGGAAACAACTGGTGCTAATGCTATCTATAAGCTGAACTCTCACCAGTACAATAGTGAAACAGCTCATTATCTCGGTAGTAATCTCTTCGTTGACAACGACGGTGTTGTTTGGAAGATTGCCAAGGGCACAGCTGATGGTCAGTACACTTTGACTTACGATGGCAAATATCTTGCTGCAGGCGAAGGTGGAATAGCCGTGACTGTTGCTGACGCTACAGCTGCTGCTGCTCAGTGGCAGATTGTTTCTTACGCCGATGCTGTTGCTGCTTTGGCAGAAGGTTCTGATGCTACATTCGTTATCAAGAATGCAAACTTCAGCCGCAATGCTTATAGGTTAGAAACTCCAGAATTTGCTTGGACCGTTTCTGAGGATTGCACAAACAAGAACCTTGCTGGTGGTGCAGACGATAACATGTGTGCAGAGTCTTGGCGCTCTACATTCACAATCTCTCAGACTATCGAAGGTATTCCAAATGGTTACTACACCCTGAATGCTCAGGCTGCTCTTACTGATTATGCTGAGTTGTATGACGGCGCAAATTACCCCGTTGTTTTTGCAAATGACCGTTCTTCTGCATTCAACAACATGGAGGGAACTGACCGTGGAAGCAACATGGCAACACTGTCAGCCAGCTTCTCTGCCGGTAAGTACTATGTGAAGCCTGTAGAGGTATATGTAACAGATGGTACGCTCACTGTTGGTGTGAAGGGTACTCGCACAGACACTTGGGCTATCTGGGACAACTTCACGCTCACTTACAACGGTGACGATGCTACTGCTTACAATGAATTCGTAGCTGCCAGCCTCCAGGCCGACCTCGATGCTGCTAAGCAGAAGTTTGAGGATGCCAAGACTGAAATCGATCAGCTTGACGCATTCGTAGCCACTGCTACTGAAGAAGACGTTAACGCCATCCAAGGCAAAATCGATGCCGCTCAGGACAAGATTGACAACGCAGCTGCCGAAAGCGAAATCATCGAAGCTATCGCACAAATCAACGCCGATATCGATGCTCTCGTAGAGAAGGCCAACAACCTCCAGACTACAAACAAGGCTGCTTATGACGAACTCATCGCTGCCTACAACGAACTGAAGGATCAGTGGCAGGCTACATACGACCGCATCAACGCTAAGTATGCTGGCATGGTTGACAACGAGCAGTACACCATCAAGATTTATAATGGTGAAACGCTGACTCCAGAAGAAATCGAAACCACTGGTGCTTACGAGAAGGACGGTGAATGGTATGTAAATGCCTTCATCACTCGCGATGACTTCAACAAGATGTTGACTGACCTCAACAAGGTTGACTATCAGAGAAACCTGGATGGTTACGACGAAGCAACTGACGCTATCGAGCGCAGCAATGCTAAGGGTGCTTGCGAAGCCAACAAGGAATACATCCTTGCAGAAATTCAGAAGGACAGCGAGGCTATCGAAGCTGTCTGGAACAAGGCAAGAATAGACCACGATGCTAACATCCTGAATGCTAACAACACGAACCTGAAGCAGCTGCAGAAGGCTTACGATGCTAATGTTGCTGCATACAAGGATGCCATCAACAAGGTGAATGACCACATCGCAGCAGTTCACGATGCTGAAATTGCTAAGAAGGCTAACAGCGACCTCTTCGATATCTACAAGGCTCAGGAAGCTGCCATGAAGGCTGCCACTGACGCATACGCTGCTGTTGAGGCAAAGAACGATGAACTGAAGCAGAACGACACCTTCCCAACAGAAATCTTCAGCTACGAAGAATATGCTACGACGCTGGATGAGAACGTAAACGCTAAGTGTCAGGAAATCCTTGATGATGCCGAGACTTTTGCCGTTATCGAAAACGCAGCTCTCTATGATGAATACGAGGAAAAGGCTAATGCTCTGCTTGGTCTGATTACTACAGCTCAGGCTACCGTTTACACTTACTCAAGTGACGTAAAGACTGCTTACACTGCACAGCTTGATGCAAAGAAGGCTGAAGTTAACGCCTTCATCGCGGACACCCTCAAGCCATACGACAACGATGAGGATGATCCATGTATCAAGGCCGACACATTAGCACTTAACACTGCTATCGCTGACTTCACAGATCAGATTGCTGCTATTGCTGATGCTGCCAAGGCTGCACAGGAAGCTTACCTTGCAAACGAGGCTGCTTATGCAAAGGTAATAGCCGACATTAACAATGTTCTTGCTAAGCTGACTGCTGACAAGGCCGTTGTTGACAGCTACGACCCAACTGTAGGTGTAGCTACTTACGGTGAATTGCTTGAAGCACTTCTGGAGCTTTCGAGTGAAGCTGAGTTTTCAAAGGAAAAAAGTTTAGCTGTTGCTGACAGCACCGCTCAGCTTGCTCAGCTGAAGGAGCTTAACGCAGCTGTTGACGAATACTTCAACAATGCACTCCTCGACATCATCAACGCTAAGGCTGACGCAGCTGCCGCATACCTCGCAGAGGTGAAGGCCGCTATTGAGGGTTACACATTCCCAGGCAAGGAAGCTTACATTGAAGAGGCTGACAAGATTGCCCAGGAAATCGCTGACATCAAGGAGGCCGCTGCTGCTGACTTCGATGCTGTTGAACTCATCGACACTTACAAGACTTACATCGAGCAGATTGGTGAGAAGGTAGGTGAGGCTAAGGGTCTCCGCCGCGCTGCTGCTAATGCTGCTGGTTCTGATGACTTTGCAACGCTTACTCCAAGCTCGTATTACCTTTCAGGCACAACTGAAGCTGGCTGGTCATACGAAAATGCTCAAGTTCTGAAAACTGATGCCTTTGCTTTAGGTGAAGAGGTATTTGCCGTATGTATCAATGGTAAGACTACAGCTTCAGGTTCCATCACTTCTCCTCTTATTTCTGGTGGTGTAGCTACTGTTTATTTGAACTATGGTTATACATTTACTGAGAGCAATGGTGTTGACTTTACTGTTTCTCTTGTAAATGAAACTGGTGAAACAGTTGCTTCTAAGTCTGTGGTAAATGCAGAACTTGAAAAGAATGAACCAGCTTATGCTGCTCTTGATTTCAATGTAACGGATGATGTACGGATTGTTATTACTAACAACTCTCCATCACAATCTACAAGCAACAAGGATCGTTATTCTATCTGGGATATTTCTTGGACAGCTCCTACTACTCCTGAAGAGCCTGTTGTTGACCCAACTCCAGCTGACCCAACAGACGACAGAACTATCTACGAGAAAATTGATGACCTGAAGACTACTGCTGCTGAAGCACAGGCTAAGTACGAGGCTGAACTTGCTAACCAGGCTGCTTACGATGAAACCACCGCTAAGATTGCTGAACTCCAGCAGAAGCTCGACGATGCTGAGGACGTTCTTGCTGGCTACAAGGCTGAATACACTACTGACGTTGAGGCTATCCAGGCTAAGATTGATGCTCTGACACAGCAGGCTAAGGATGCCTTTGATGCTGCTACAGCTGTTGCAGACTCTGCCGCAATCTTGGCTCAGATTCCAGCTATCGAAACTGAAATTGATAACCTCCTCGAAGCAGCTGCTATTGCACAGTCTGACTACTACAAGGAGCAGCTTGCTGACCAGGTTGACGCTCTGAAGGAAACTTGGAACAAGGCTTACGCTGCCACTTCTGACGCAGCAGAACTTGCTCGCCTCGATGCCATCTACAACGACATCCAGGGCATTGCTGCTGAAATTGCTTCTGACGAGACTATCCTCGATGCTGAAGACTTCGCAGAGGACAAGGCTGCACTCGACGCACTCGACAAGGCTATCCTGAAGGCTACTGACCTTGAGAAGTACCTTGCTGAGAACGTAACAAGAGGTGACCTCACTGGTGGCAACAACGGTCTTGACATCAACGATGTTACTACACTCATCGACATCATCATCTCTGACACAGACCTCTCTGGCTACGACAACGCAGAAATGTTCTATGCAGCAGATGTAAACGGTGACGGTGTCATCAACATCCTCGACATCACTACGCTCATCAACAAGATTCTGGATGCTCCAGTAGAAGAAGGCAACGGTGCCAAGACTCGCATGGTCAACAACGACTACCTCGTTGCTGACGGTACAGAGCTGAGCCTCATCAACACCAACGCTTACACTACATTCCAGATGGACATCACTGTTGCTGACGGTGCTACACTCAACGACATCATGCTTGCTGACCGCGCTTCTGACTTCCAGGTTGCATTTGGCCAGATTTCTGCCAACACTTACCGTGTAGTTGTTGTTTCGCTTAGCAACGCTACTATCGCTGGCAACGAAGGTCTGCTCATCAACCTCGACATCACTGGCGACCAGACAGCTGAGTTCTCTAACGTGCTCTTCTCTGATGTTCGTGCACAGGGCTACGCTCTCCCAATCATCTCTGACGCTACAGCCATCACAGCTATCAAGGCTAACGTTGATGCTGACTGCCAGATTTTCACAATGGGTGGCGCACAGGTTAACGGCCTGCAGAAGGGCATCAACATCGTGAAGTATGCCGACGGCTCTACAAAGAAGCTCTTTGTAAAGTAACAGACAGACAATCCCTCAAAGGTGTGGCGGACATTTTCTCCGCCATACCTTTTACTCTTTTGAATAATCCCAACATTATTTACTAACATTATTTATTTATTCAAACATTTCTACTTATGAATCACAAAACATTTAGCCAGTGGCTTTCCATGTTTGTTGTTCTGATGGTAGCAGGCATCAGCTCAGCATTTGCTGACGCGAAGCTCTACATCGACGACTTTACAGTAAGGCCCGCTAGTGATGTTGAGGTTACTGTCAACCTTGACAACAGTGAACAAGTCTGCGGTTTGCAGGCTGACTTCTATCTCCCCGAAGGTCTCACTGCGATTGGTTGCGCCGTTACAGAGCGCACAGCGGGGAACACGATTAGTGGCAAGAATCCACAGGGAGCAAGCAACATTTACCGTGTTGCCATGTTCAATATGGACAATGCCGTTTATTCTGGCACTGAAGGTGCAGTCTTTACCCTCAAGCTCCATGCGTCTTCTCTCTTCGAGGGTGGCGTGATTGAGGTGAAGAATGTCATGCTTTCTACTCCTGAGCTGACCGCTGTAGAAAACGTTACAACTGGTTCTGCCACTGTGACTGTAGATAACAGAATCTACATCGAAATGGACGTGACCAATCAGTTTGCCAACTTGACCAATGCTTCAAACTGGACTACTATTACTGGTGGTACTGCAGGTGAAACGGGTACCTGGGCTTGCCCAGCAGTTGAAGTCAACGGATTGGGCAAAAAGCCAGTTTGTGAATTCTACTATTGGAACTGTGCCGAGGTAGATGGCAAGTCTTACACAGGCGATGTCCTCTATCAGACAGTTACAGGCCTTGCTGCTGGTGTTTACAAAATTGAACTCTACGGTGCAGCTGCTTTCACTTTTGACCGTGGCTTTGGCTCTTCAGCCTTCACTGGCGATTTGACTGTCGCCACTAATTCCGCCTATAATGCTGGTGACAAGATTGAACCCACAGACGAGGTAAGCACAGGCGTGACTCTGTATGCTGAATCTGAAGGCAAGACTTACGGAGGTGAAATTCCTATTTACTATGCAACAACTTTCCCCGACGGCGCAGCTGTTGTGACTCTGAATGCAATTGAAGTAGGTGCATCTGGCTCTGTCAAGATTGGTATGAGCAAGACTTCCACTTCTACCAACTGGCACGTTATCCAGCTGAAGGGTGTAACTGCTCTTGTTGATGCAGAAGAAGCTCTTGCTGCTGCTGTTGCTCGTGCAGAAGCTGTTGACCCAACTTCTGTTCCTGAAGATATCTATGCACAGCTTACCGCTGCTGTAGAAGAGAACAACAAGAAGTATGAGACAGCCGACGAATACGTTGCTGCTATCAATGCTATCGATGCTGCTATTACAAAGGTACAGGTTTACGCTATCGCTGCTCCTAAGCTCGCTGCTATGAAGGCAGAGGTTGAATCTACCAATGTTTACACAGAAGCTGCATACAATGAATACTACGGACAGTGGGTTACTAAGCTCGATGCTGGCACACTGACAATGGCAGAGGCTTCTGCCCTGCAGGATCCTTCTGTTGTTACAGGCTGGCGTGATGCTGTCAATGTTGACAACTTCCTGCTTTCTGCCTGGGATGCTGAGGCTGACAAGTTCGTTGGTTACTACATCAACACATGGTCTGTAGAAGGTGATAACGACGGCTCTAATTTCCGCGTTCCATTCTTCGAGTACTGGACTGGTGACGATGCTTCTCTTGGCGAGCGCACACTCACTGCCACTATGGAAGGCATGGAGCCAGGTAAGTACGATGTATCTGCATGGGTACGTGTACGCATGAAGAACGGTGCTGAAGCTCCTACTTACGGTATCACACTCAGTGCTAACGAAGGCGAAGCAGTTGACGTAGCAGCCGGTGAACAGGTTGGCACAAGCCCATTCTACCTTGGTGAATACACAGCTACAGGCGTTGTAGGCGAAGACGGCGTACTGAAGATTCAGTTCAACGTTGCTGCCGACAACAACATCAGCTGGCTCTCATTCAAGAACGTAAACTTCGAAAAGATTCCAGAACCTGTTGCTACCGAATATGCTGGCGTTGCTACAGTGACTACAACCATTGGTGGTGTTCCTGCGCCAGGCATGGATCCCGTTTCGACAGAAGGAACTGTAACCATCACTTCCGTTCCCGGTTCAGATGTTGCTGACATCACATTCTCTTCATTGACATTCATGCAAACAGCTGTGCCCGATGTCAAAGTGGAGGGCGTCTCTGTCACTACAGCTGAAGACGGCACAGTAAACTATGCAGCCGAAGGCTTCCAGGTTACTTATCTGCGTGGCCAGATGACGGTTACTCTTAATGGCTCGCTCACTGGTACGATTGCTCCCGATGCAACAGCTCCAACGCTGAACATGGTTCTTTCTCAGGGTACAGGTCTGACTTATACTGTGGACTTCGTTCCTACTGTAGAACCATTCAAGGCAGAGATTGCAAATGCAGACTTCTCTGCTGACGAACCAGTAGCTGTTGGTATTTGCACTTACGCAAAGGATATGACCAACAATGGTACGACTCAATACGGTGCTCAGGCTGTAGAAGGTTGGACTGCTCTTAACCAGACCGACAATGTTTATTCTGGTGCCGATGGTATTCTTGACCAGAAAGCTGCTGGTGTCTTCGCATATGGTTCTGACGCTTGGCTTGGCGGTAATAAATTTATTGTTCCAGCAACTAATCCAGAAGGTCAGGCCGAAGGCCAGGCTCTCGGTCTTGTAGCTGTTTGGGGTGGTGACAATGGCATCGTTCAGTACACCCAGACTGTAAATCTTCTCGCTGGTGAGTATATGCTTCAGGTTCCTGTTTACAATGTAGGTGGTGCAGTAGCATTTACTAAGAACCTCATCGGTGTTGACGACACTTATGCTACTACTACACAGTATCCTGTAGGCCAGTGGACAACTGAACAGGTTAAGTTCACTCTTACAGAAGATAAGGATGTTACCATTTCTGTAGGTTATGCTTCTGCAGGAAAGGGTTCAAATGATATGCCACACCTCTTCATTGATAAGGTAGAGATTCTGACAAGCGAAGACATCGCTGCTGCTGAGCTTGCTGCTGCTAAGGCTGCTGCTCTGGCTGCACTCCAGACTCTCCCTGTTGGCACAGACCTCTTCTACTACGATGTAGATGCAGAAGAAGTTCAGGCTGCTATCGAGGCTGCTGAATCTATCGACGCAATCAAGGAACTTGCTGAGAGTGTATTTGCAGCTCAGGTTCTGCCAGAAGAAGGCGTTGAGTACGTTATCAGCAATACTACAGCAGAAGGCAACCTCGCTGTTGTCGCACCTGCTGAAGCTGAAGAAACAGGCAAGGTTACTGTTGAAGAAGGTGCCAGAGTTTACTTCACAGCTGTTGAAGGTGGCTATGTCCTCTCTAACGCTGCTGAAGAAGGCGAATACATCTACAAGACTACAGGCAACACTTGGACACTCGCCACTACAACAAATATTGAAGAGGCATACGTGCTCAACTTCAACATTGTTGAGGGTGGTTACACTATCCAGGGTGCCAACGGTCTCTTCGGCACAGACAACACAACTGCTGGTTCTGCTGTTTATGCTAACAAGGCTGCTGCTAACAACGGTGTTTGGACTATCGCCGAATACGCATTCATCGACATCGCTAACGTATCTGTAGCTGTTGCCGACAATTTCGAAGAGGATGGTGGTGAGTACTACCTGCCTGTTACCGTTAAGTATGACCTGACTCTTGAGGGAACTCGCTACACCGATCCTACATATCAATCAGGTCTCGCTCCTGTTTTCAACGCAACTGTTTATCAGGGTGAAGAAGCTCTTGGTTCTGTTGAACTCACTCCTCAGGACATCACTGCTGGTGAATTCACTATTGGTATTTCTGGCTTCGAGTTCACCACAGACTACAAGCTGGTTATCGACGGTCTGACTGTTTATGACTACAACAAGATTGACTGGGATAACTTTATCATTGACACTCCAATCGTGCTGGCAGACACCGTTCTTGCAGAAATTTCATTCACAACTCCTGCCGAACCCGTTAACTACCGCTGGACAGCCCTCACAGACGACATGTTCCACGAGTGGGATAATGCAAATACTGCTGAGGCTCAGATTATAGCTACAGCTCCTGAAATCAATAATTATGACAATAAGATTGGTCAGGGTGAAGTTGCATCAGGTCAAGTTGTTATCGGTACAAGTACAGTATATGAAAATGTCTATGCTGCTCTTGCTGACTATGATTTCATGAAGATTACTTTCACATCTGCTGATCAGCCTGCTCCACGTTTGCTCTTCAACCGTGCAGCACAGGACAATCATCAAGGTCCACTCTTCGAAATCAATGGCGATAACTATAAAGACTATGTAACAGTTTCTGAAGATGGTCTTGAATGGCTTGTTGACTTGAACAAGATTGAGGAAACTAACACTCTTGCTCCAGGTCTTGCTAACCTCAACGTAATCAAGGCTCCTTGGAGTGGTGCTCTAAATATTGCCAGCATCGAGCTTGCTTATGTTGCTCCAGAAATCGCAGAGAATATTGCTGAGTTCACCGAATTGAACGAAGGCGTTACACGTGGTCTGGCTCTGACAGACGCTCAGGTTGTAGCTGCTGGCAACGGCCTGTATCTTGTAAAGGATGCAACTGGTTCCATCTTCTTCCAGGGTGTTGAACTCGGTGCTACTGCTGGTCAGATTCTCAATGGTGAAATCATTGGTACTGCAGCCCTCGTTGACGGCATGCTTCCTGCATTTACGGCTGCTGAAGCTACCGACGTAACAGCTCTGACTATCACAGACGGTACTATCACACCTGAGACTCTCAACGTAGAGGATGCATTCGACGGTCAGCACGAGTTTCACCTTGTAACCATCGAGGATGTTGAGTTCATTAACGAGTACGACGACTACTATGCTGAGAATCTCTATGGCTTCACTGCTGTGGATGGCATTGGCGACTCAATTGATGTTTCTATTGATGACATCTTCGGCGTTGGTGTTGAGAACATCGAGGACGGTGCAAATGTAACCATCACAGGTGTTCCTTACACAGCGGTTTATGATCTTAGCGCATACGGCATGGGTATTCATACATATCCATTCTTCTTCCCAACAGCTATCGAAGTTGCTGCTCCTGAAATCGCTATCAACGTAGAGCGTGTTGTAGGTCAGGGCTATACTCCTGATGTTGTTTCTTTCGATGCTGAAGAAGCTAAGGCTCTCCTTGGTGTTGAGGAACTCACTTACGACATGGTTCGCATCGTGAACCCAGACGGCACTGAAATCAGTGACTATGCTCCATTCGATGGTTGGTTCAATGCTGATGGCGTTGCCGAGACTTGGGGTGCAAACACTAAAATTTGTACGAAGTTCTTCCAGGTTATTCCTGACGGACAGTTCGAAATCTGCGACATGAACGGTGCTGACGAAGTTGGTGCAACTTATACAACGAAGTGGGCTCTCGTAGCAGGCGACAAGAAGGTCTTCTACAACATCAACGTAACCTTCATTACTGCTCCTGTAGTTGAACTTGATGTTGTTGACCTCGGCATTAAGACTTCTGTTGAATATGACAAGGCTGACGCAAGCTACACTGAGAAGATTGTATCTATCTCTGACGAAGATGTTCAGGCTATCCTCGCAGAGCTTGGTCTCGAATCTATCGACGACGCTACCGTTTATGGCTACAACCCAACAACGAAGGAACTCGTAGCTGCTTATGCTGGTTTCGACGGCTGGCGTGATGCTAACGGCGACTTCCACAACTGGACTGGTGATACTACAGTTCCTGCTTGTGTTAAGTATGACAATGGTAAGAACTACTACTGCTACAACATCAATGGCACAGAAGCTCAGACCATCAAGACATACTGGGCTATCGCTAACGCTGAGAAGGCCGTCCTCGTAGAGGTTGACTTCGTTTACACTGATGCAGCTGCTACAGGCATTGCTTCTCTCGAAGCTGACGGCGTAGCTGTTGAAGCTGTTTACTCTATCAGCGGTGCTAAGCAGAACGGTCTCCAGAAGGGTATCAACGTGGTTAAGTTTGCCAACGGCGAAATCAAGAAGATCTTCGTGAAGTAAGCCAACTCGCGTACCCCTTATCCGGCGCACGCAGGTGCAACGGATAGAGGCAACATACAAATGACGAAGGCATCGGACAATCGGTCCGATGCCTTTTTCGTACCCTTCCACCCCCGTTTTGCTACCTACAGTTTGCAGCGACGTAGGCAATTCGTCGCGCTCGCGTAGGCAATTGTTCGGCTTTCATTGCCTACGCGAGCGCGACCCATTGCCTATGCGAGCGCGCACCATTCGGTTTTTACAAGGAAACGAATGTGAACCTTCAGCTCGGCGTTAGCCAATAATATGAATAATTCTGTTCAAGAATATTTTGTTTTTCGCTCAGTTCGTTGTACCTTTGCGGCGAAAAGCATGGAAACAATGATGTCGCAACTTACGGTTAGCTATAATCCCAATAACGCTTTTGCATTGAGCATGATTGACTTGATGCGGAAGTCTGGCGTTTTTGAATTTAAGGACAATGAGGATTCTTCTGTCGTTCATTTGGCTCATCGGTATTATGACAATGCAGATTTTGAGCGTGTGAAGGCTCGTCACTTTTTTGTGGGTGAGCCAGCTCCGTGTGCCTGTGGTTCAGAAGCCGAGCTTTTAAACAGGTTGGCCGAATCAGAAGCCGAGGGTGTAGCAAGTGATTCTGATGTGGAAAAGGTGTTTGCTTTATGGCACGAAGGTTGAGGTGGAATAAACGTGCTTTGCAACATTTCAAGGACCAGGCTTTCTGGTATGAAGTAAACAAGGGGCATGATTTTGCTGTTTCGTTTTGTGCCGACATCCGTCTTTCAGCAGATGCGTTGGCTTTGACTCCTACGATAGGGCGGATTGAATATGTTCAGGGGCGCAAGACATACAGGAGCTTTGCCAATCATCCGCACTGTAAAATATTCTATTGGTACACCGCTCACGAAGTCAGAATTGTGGATATTGTGTTGGTGTACAAGCTAAAATAGAATAAAATGAATTAATTTATTTTGTTTTCCGCTCAGTTCGTTGTACCTTTGCAGCGGAAAAACCTAATAATAATCACAATTATGAAGAAAACTGCCTCATTGTTAATGATGGCTCTTGCCATGTCTGCCCAGACGTTGCGGGCAGCCGAGGGCGACACCATTAGGGTTGCATTCAGCGATGCTTCGGCTGAAGTGACTATCCCATCTACAGCCAGTGTGAAATCGACTGTGAATGGTGCGAATGTTACGCTGATTTCGAGTACGACGAGTGAGGAATATGTATATGATGTGTCGGGCACGACGACGGCAGGTTCGCTCATCATCAGTGGTGACTATAAGCTGACACTCCGCCTGAACGGGGTGAACATCCAGAGCCAGAAGGGGGCTGCCATCGACGTGGAGTGCGGCAAGCGCATTGCGGTGGAGCTGGTTGGCACCAGCACGCTGGCCGATGCTGCCGGGGGTAGCCAGAAGGCTGCTTTCTATACGACGGGGCACCCTGAGTTTTCGGGCAGCGGCACACTGAACGTGACGGGCAACACGAAGCACGCCATCGGTGCGAAGGAATACCTGGAGGTGAAGAAGACGGTGGGCACCATCAATGTGCTCTCTGCCGTGGGCGATGGCATCCATTGCGGCAAGGGCAAGGTGAACAATGAGAATAACTACTTCAAGATGAACGGCGGCATCGTCAACATCATGAATGTGGGTGGCGACGGCATCGACTCTGACGACTATGGCACCATCCTCATCAAGGGCGGTTCGCTCAACCTGAACATCAGCGGCACGGACGTTGACGGCTTGAAAGCCGACAGCACGCTGACCATTGAGGGCGGCAGCGTGAACATCACCGTGACGGGGCAGGAGAGTGCGGGCATACGCAGCTGCTATGCGTGCCACTTCAATGGCGGCAATGTCAACATCGACGTGCAGGGCGACGGAGCCAAGGGCATCAAGGGCAAGAAGCAGACGGTGAAGACTGTGAACAATGGCGGTTCGGTCTATCTGAACGGCACCGAGCTGGACATCCTTGTCAGCGGCGGCACCATCTTCACGGCGACGGACACGACGAAGTGCATGGGCATAAGCGTGGATGCCGACCTGGTTCACACGGCTGGCTCGGTCTGCATCCTGGCTTGCGGCGCGGAGGCTTATACTTATAATGTAAAAGGCGCAGAGACTTTGGCCGACAGTTTTGTCACCACCAGCATTCCCTGGACCTACACTCCCTATGCTTATCAGCACGATATGACGGCCTATGTGTCTCTCACCGTGAATGGCGATGAGGCCGACTACAGCAACTACGCTGTGGGTGCCTTTGTGGGTGACGAGTGTCGCGGTGTGGCCTCCTTCACTACGCAGGAAGGCTATACTTGGGGCGAAATGCGCATTCGCAGCAATGAGTCCACGGGCGAGACGGTCAGTTTCAAGGCTTACGACCTGACGACGGGCGAGACGTATGACTGCGCCGAGACGATTGACTTCGTCAGCCTGGGCGTGGAGGGTCTGCCCAGCAGTCCGTTTGCGCTGAGCATCACGACAGAAGTGTCGCTGATTGGCGACCTCGACAAGGACGGCAGCATCACCATCAATGACGTGACCATCCTCATTGGCTACTATCTTGACTCTGAGTTCGTGGAGGATGGCGACCTTGACGGCGATGGCGAGATTACGATTAATGATGTGACGACGCTGATTGAGATTTATCTTTCGGCTGGAGGAGAATAAGGGGAAGGCCGGATATTCCGGGGTTTTTCGGTCTTTCCGGTCTTTCCGGCTTTTCCAGGCATTCCGGACATTCCGGCTTTTCCGGCCTAACAACATAACCGTGGAGAGATTTGCACCGCTTGCAACCACGATAAAAATGCTAAAACTTATGGGATATTTATTTACTTCTGAATCGGTTAGCGAAGGTCATCCAGACAAGGTAGCCGACCAGATTAGCGATGCGGTTCTGGACGAACTGCTTGCTTATGATGCCACGTCGAAGGTGGCATGTGAAACACTGTGTACCACTGGCCAGGTGATTGTGGCTGGTGAGGTAAAGTCGAAAACTTACGTGGATTTGCAGGACGTGACCCGGCGCACCATCACGCGCATTGGTTACACCAAGTCGTCCTACAAGTTCGATGCCGAGTCGTGTGGTGTGCTCAACGCCATCCATGAGCAGTCGGCAGACATCAACCGTGGCGTAGAGCGCGAGGAACCCATGGAACAGGGTGCCGGCGACCAGGGCATGATGTTTGGCTATGCTACGAATGAGACGGAGAACTACATGCCGCTCTCGCTCGACCTCGCACACCGCATCCTGCAGGTGCTGGCCGAGATTCGGCGCGAGGGCAGGCAGATGACCTACGTGCGCCCCAATGGTAAGGTGTGCACCTATCTGCGCCCCGATGCCAAGAGCCAGGTCACCGTGGAGTATGGTGACGACGGGAAGCCGCAGCGCATTGACACCATCGTGGTCAGTACGCAGCACGATGAGTTCATCCTGCCAGCCGACCCCAGCGACGAGGCACAGCTGGCTGCTGATAAGGCCATGGTGAGCCGCATTCGTGAGGACGTTATCCATGTGCTGATTCCGCGTGTCATTGCTTCGTATCAGGACGAAGCTGTCAAGGCTTTGTTCGGGGGCAAAATCACGTATCACGTGAACCCCACGGGCAAGTTTGTCATTGGCGGCCCTCATGGTGACACGGGCCTGACTGGGCGCAAGATTATTGTTGACACCTATGGTGGGAAGGGCGCACATGGCGGCGGCGCGTTTTCAGGCAAAGACCCCTCGAAGGTGGACCGCTCTGCTGCCTATGCCGCACGCCACATTGCCAAGAACATGGTAGCTGCCGGCGTGAGCGACGAAATGCTGGTGCAGGTGAGCTATGCCATCGGCGTGGCCGAGCCTGTGAGCATCTATGTCAACACCTACGGACGGAGCCATGTGCCTTACACCGATGGCGAGATTGCCGAGAAGATTAAGCAGATGAAGGAGTTCGACCTGCGCCCCAAGGCCATTGAGGAGCGGCTGAAGCTGCGTGCGCCCATCTATGAGGAAACTGCGGCCTACGGTCACATGGGGCGCACTCCACAAGTGGTGACGAAACACTTTGAGAACCGCTATGAAGGCATCAAGGACGTGGAGGTGGAACTCTTCACGTGGGAAAAGCTGGATGCCGTTGAAGCCGTGAAGAAGGCGTTTGGAATATCATAAGATGACACAGGCAGACTATGATAGCATACTCACTGCTGTTGACAGCAATGTGGTCAGCAGCAGTGAGTTTTATGCACACGGCAGCAGTGTGCCCGACCAGGGATTTGCCATGGCGGAGCGTGGCTACTTCCTGGCCACTGACACGTGGGTGCTGTGGGGAGTGCTGCTGCTGTTCGGTTTGCTGGTCTTCACCGTCTATCGTTCCCGCTCTTTCGTCCTGTTCCAGCTGCGTGGCCTTTTCTCCACGGAGCGCAAATTCTCGGTGGATGTCCGTGGTTACAAGGTCTTCTGGGCTTACGGCTCCTTTGTGTTTATCAGCATTGCTGCCCTGTCCTTGTCGCTGTCGTGCTTCAATTACCTGCAGGGCCGCTATTCGTTCTCTTCGGCACTGGGCATTCCCTATTGGCTGCTGGGCATGGGCTATGTGCTCTTCATGGGCTTCATTTACGTGAAGGCGTGGCTCTATGTGTTGGTGAACTGGGTGTTCTTCGACCGCGATTCGGCTGGCGGCTGGATGTCTGGCTACTTTCTGCTTACCTCCCTTTTGTCGCTGTGGTTTTTCCCTGTGGCCATGGTAGATTTGTTTACGGCTGTCAGCGGAAAGGTTGTTCTCTGGTGCTACCTTTTTGCTGCTATTTTGTATGAATTACTACTCATTTTCAAGCTATTTGTCAACTTTCGGACGAAAAAGTATGGACAATTGCTGATTTTTTTGTACTTTTGCAGCGTCGAACTGGTGCCCGCTTTGATTCTTTGGCATCTTTTAGTGTGGGCCAGTGACGTTTTTATTGAAGCAAACGTACTGTATTGATGGCAAAGATACTAATATCCCAACCTCGTCCACAAACGGAGAAGTCTCCATACTTTGAAATAGCGGAAAAGTACAATCTTGACTTGGTTTTTCGTCCTTTTATCAAGATTGAGCCAATGACCCCAAAGGACTTTCGTGCACAGAAAGTCTCAGTTGCCGGACACACGGCAGTTGTTTTCACCTCGCGCCATGCCATTGACCATTTCTTCAATCTCTGCAAAGAGATGCGTGTCAACATTCCCACAGACATGAAGTACTTCAGTGTCTCGGAACAGGTGTCGCTCTATGTGCAGAAGTACGTACAGTACAGGAAGCGCAAGAACTTCTTCCCCGAATCGGGCAAGCTGGCCGACCTGCTTCCGTTCATCCAGAAACACAACAAGGACACTTACTTCACGCCGACCTCCTCGGTGCACAACGATGATGTCTATAACCTGCTTGAAGAGGCAGGTGTGGAGCACCACGAGGCCGCCATGTACTACACGGTGACCAACGACTTCAGGCCCGACGAAACGTTAGACTACGACATGCTCATCTTCTTTTCGCCCGAAGGAATCCATTCCTTGGTGAAGAACTTCCCCGACTTCGAGCAGGGCGATGTCTGCATAGCCTGTCTGGGCACAAAGACCGTGCAGGAAGCGCAGAAAGCAGGTCTGCGCGTCGATCTCACTACAAGCCCAGAGCTTCGCAGTGTGCCTGCCATGATAGAGCAGTTCGCCAAATCCCTCAAGAAAAAGAAGTAGCAAATGCCCTACTGTTTGCCCAAATCAGAACGCCTGAGCAGTAAGGCAGTCATCGACCGCCTCTTCTCAGGCGGCAATGGTTCTATGGCAGCCTTTCCCCTGCGCGCTGTCTGGATGGTGAGCGAGTGCAGCCAGGACAGTGCCGCTGTGCCCCTGGTGCGGATGATGATTTCTGTGCCCAAGAAGCGGTTTCACCACGCCGTGGACCGCAACCGCATGAAACGCCAGGTGCGCGAGGCTTTCCGACTGAACAAACAGAAACTCTGGAGCGCGCTCGAAGGCACCGGCAAGCGCATCGACATCGCCTTCATCAGCATCACCGACCAGCCTATGGACAGCCGCGCAGTACACAAAGCCGTCGTGAAGTCGCTTGTCAGAATCTCCGAAAAACTATGAATCCCACAGCCGACAACTCTGCCACCTCCCTGCTGGCCCGTTGCTTCGGCGGCGTGCGTTGGCTTCTGTCAACGCTCCTTTTACTTCCCATCTATTTTTATAGGCAGTGCATATCCCCTTTCACTCCACCCTCATGCCGCTTTACTCCCACGTGCAGCGCGTATGCCATTCAAGCCATCCGTCGCCACGGCCCAGTGCTGGGGCTATACCTGGCCGTCAAGCGCATCCTGCGGTGCCATCCCTGGGGCGGTAGCGGTTACGACCCCGTGCCCGAACAGTTCCATTGGTAGCCCGCTATGTTCAATTTCCACACCCATTCCGTTCCCACCGACCCCTCCGAGGGATTCATGCTCAACTGCTATCCCGGCGAAGTCCGTGCCGAGGTGCAAGCCTGTTCCGTCGGGCTGCATCCGTGGTATGTAGATGCCCGTTGGCCAGACCGGGTGGCACAGGTTCACACCGATGCCCAGCTGCCCAACGTCTGGGCCATAGGCGAGTGTGGACTCGACGCACTGCGGGGCTGCGACCTCCAGCTGCAGGCGGCGGCTTTCCTGGCTCAGGCCGAAGTAGCCGAAGGGGTAGGGAAGCCCGTGGTGATTCACTGCGTGCGAGCCTTCGACCAGCTCCTGCGCCTCCACAAGCAGTTCCGTCCCCGACAGACGTGGATTGTCCACGGCTTCCGTGGCAAACCTGCACTGGCCCAACAAATCATGGCCAAAGGGATGTTGCTCTCCTTTGGCCATGTCTTCAATGCTGCAACGCTATGCCGTGTGGCTACTTCTTGCCACCCTTTTTTCCTGGAAACGGACTGCGCGGAGGTCGGTCTTCGTAGCGTTTATTGCCGCGTTGCGGACGCTCTCCGTCAGCATCTCGGCCTTCCAGACGGGCAAAACCCCATCCGTCCCCTTTCCGCTCCCGTTTGCGGTCATCCTCACGCCGTGGCCGCCCAGGACGGCGGTCGTCTCTGGCAAGGGACGTTCTGCGGTCTCCCCACTTGCCCAAGTGACGGTCAATGATTTCGCGCTCCTCATCGTCCTGCGCCTCAAAAATCCTTTTGCGCTGTTCGTATGCTGACTGCGGACCCTGCTTTTCCTCTCGCCGCTTGCTGCGGTCGGTCTGCCATGCCTTTCGCTCCTCCTTGTAGGGCTTCGAGCGGAAGTAGTGCTCATCATCGTCGGTGGGCCGCTCGCCGCGTGTCCATTCGCCGTCCTCGTTCTTGTGATGAGGCTTGAACTTCGCGTTGCGCTTGCGCTCCTCAGCCGACTTAATGTCCAGACCCTCCTCGCGGCGTTCCTTCAGCTTGCCGTCGAAAATCTGGTACTTGCGGAACTCACACTCGATGCTGCCGTTGAGCAGGGCAATGCGCGTAGAGGGACGCATACCGATGCTGGCAAAATACTCTTCCTTGTTGCTGATAATCCACGCATCGCCGCCCACGAAAGCGTGCTTCAGCCGCTCGCCGATGGTAGCGTACAGCTCCAGGATGTCGTCTGTGCCGCCAGCCCCGATGCGCTCGCCGTAGGGCGGGTTGGTAATCATAATGGCCTTCTCCACAGGCTGCTCAAAGTTGGCAATGTCGCCCTGCTGCACATCCACAATGCTCTGCACGCCAGCCGACTTCACGTTCTCCAGCGCAATCTGCACGACGCGGCGGTTGATGTCATATCCGTAAATCTTGTAGTCAAATTCGCGCTCCTCGCTGTCATCATTGTAGATGCGGTCAAAGAGTTCCTCGTCGAAGTCCTTCCACTTCTCAAAGGCAAACTCCTTGCGGAACACGCCGGGGTAGATGTTCTGTGCGATGAGGGCAGCCTCAATCAGGATGGTGCCCGAACCGCAGAACGGGTCAATCAGGTCACATTGGCAGTCCCAGCCCGACAGCAGCACCAGTCCGGCGGCCAGCACCTCGTTGATGGGTGCCTCTGTGTTCTTCACCTTGTAGCCGCGCAGGTGGAGCGACTCGCCACTGCTGTCCAGCGAGATGGTCACCACGTCCTCAGCCACGTGCACATTGATGCGCAGGTCGGGGTTGGTGATGCCCACGTTGGGCCGCTCCCCAGTCTTCTCGCGCCAGTAGTCGGCAATCGCGTCCTTCACGCGGTAAGCCACGAAGCGCGAATGCTTCAGCTGCTCGCTGAACACCACAGCGTCGATGAGGAACGTGGTCGTCACGTCCATATACTTAGCCCAGTCCATCCGCTTCACCACCTCATACACCTCGTCGGCATCCTGAGCCTTGAACTCCTTGATAGGCTTCAGCACCTTCACCGCCGTGCGTAGGCAGAAGTTGGCACGATACAGCATTTCCTGGTCGCCCGTGAAGCTGACCATGCGCCGGCCCAGCTCGATGTTGTTGGCCCCCAAAGCCGTCAGTTCTTTTGCAAGGACCTCTTCCAGTCCCTGGAATGTTTTCGCAATGATTTTAAATTCTTCCATATCAGATGTGTCTCAATTATCTCTTCTGTGTGATGCTGGCTCCGGCGGGCACGTCCTGTGTCACCCAGATGTTGCCGCCGATGGTCGCCCCGCGCCCGATGGTGATGCGCCCCAGGATGGACGCATTGCTATAGACGATGACATCGTCCTCCAGCACCGGGTGGCGAGGTATGCCCTTGATGGGGTTGCCCTCAGCGTCGAGCGGGAAGCTCTTGGCTCCCAGCGTCACGCCTTGGTAGAGCTTCACGTTGCGGCCTATGATGCAGGTCTCGCCGATGACCACACCCGTGCCGTGGTCAATGGTGAAATACTCGCCGATGGTTGCACCCGGGTGGATGTCGATGCCCGTCTCCGAGTGGGCCATCTCGGTCAGCATACGCGGCAGCAGCGGCACGTCGAGCAGCCACAGCTCATGCGCCATGCGGTAGATGGTCAGTTCCTTGATGATGGGGTAGCACGAAATGATTTCGCCGAAGCTCTTCGCCGCCGGGTCGCCGTTGTATGCCGCCACCACGTCGGTGGCCAGCACGCGGCGAATCTCTGGCAACTGCTCGATGAATCGCCCAGCCCGGTCTCTGGCCATGCGGTTCAGTTCCGTCTGCACGGTCTGCTGATTGTAGGCCGCGTATGCAGCGGTGTCGCAGTAGTCGGCAAACGACAGCCCCGCCAGGATTTGTTCCGTCAGCAGCGAGTACAGTCGCTCCACACCCACGCCGATATGATACTTCAGCGTGGCCGTGTTGATAGACGACTTGCCGTAATAACCGGGAAAGATGATGGAGCGCACCAGCTCCACAATGTCTCTGAGGGCTTCCGCCGACGGCATAGGTGCCCCGTCGCTGTGCTCATGGCACAGATTGCGGTACGAATTGGGTTCGGACAGCGCGTCCACAACCATGTTCATCGTCTTCATTCCGTATGTTGATGGAGTTTATTCCCTTGCGCGGGCCAGTCGGTAACACTCTCTGCACAGCGGTTCATACTCCTGCTGCTCGCCCAGCATCACCTGCTGGCTGTTGCCCAGAATCTTGCGGTGGCTCACGTAGGCCAGTGCGCCACACTTCACGCAGATGGCGTGCACCTTCGTCACCTCGTCGGCCACGGCACAGAGCGCGGGCATGGGGCCGAAGGGAGTGCCCGTGTAGTCCAGGTCCAGTCCAGCCACGATGACGCGCACGCCCCTGTTGGCCAGGTCGTTGCACACGTCCACAATGTTCTCGTCGAAGAACTGCGCCTCGTCGATGCCTACCACCTCGCAGTTGCTCGACAGCAAGACGATGCTGGCAGAGTTATCGACCGGTGTCGAGGGTATCGACACGCCCTCGTGGGTCACCACGTTCACCTCGTCGTAGCGGGTGTCAATCGAGGGCTTGAATATCTCCACGCGCTGGTGGGCAAACTGCGCACGCTTCATGCGGCGTATGAGTTCCTCCGTCTTGCCTGAGAACATGCTGCCACAGATGACCTCTATGCGGCCACGGCGCATCATTTCTCCGTTCTTCGTAGCTATTTTGACCATAGAATATGAGTTCAGTTTTGCGATTTTCCTGTGCAAAGGTATTACTTTTTCTTAACACTGCAAAAAGGACGGCACTTTTTTCCAATCTCAGCCGCAATTTTGTTCCTTCTCTCTCCCGCTGACAATCCTTTCCGCCCAGATAGGCAAATATTCTATAAATCATTGTTTGATTCTTAAGAATCACGCAATGATTCTTGTAAATCAAACAATGATTCTTAAGAATCAAACAATGATTTTAAGAAATAAAGCCTATCTCGCTGTTTTTGGTCCTCAATCGGGGCAATTTCGCTATGCAAAAGGGCTGGATTTCTACTGCTCTGCGGATGGGCTGTTGTTGCTTGGAAGCTTGATTTTCAGTACGTCGTGAGAACATTTTTGTCTTTTTTTGACGTTTTTTTTGTTAAAAAGCCAAAACTTTTTGGCTGTACACGCCAGATACCTTAACTTTGCAACTTACAAATACTGAAAGAACTATGAAACTACTTTTGCTGGGCAGCGGCGGCAGAGAGCACGCCTTGGCATGGAAGATAGCCCAAAGTCCCAAAATCACGGCACTGTATGTAGCCCCAGGCAACGCTGGCACGGCGGGCATCCCCCTCCGAGGCACGGGTGACAAGCAGAGCTACAATGTTGCGCTGAAGGCTGATGACTTCAACGGCATTCGCCAGTTTGTCGTGGGTCACGGCGTGGACATGGTGGTCGTTGGCCCCGAAGACCCGCTCGTGAAGGGCATCTACGACTACTTCCGCGCAGACCCTCAGCTCCAGGCCATCCCCCTCATCGGCCCCAGCCGCGCAGGGGCTGTGCTCGAAGGCTCGAAGGACTTTGCCAAGGGCTTCATGCAGCGGCACGGCATCCCCACCGCAGCCTACCGCTCGTTCAACGGTACCCAGCTGGAAGATGGACTTCGATTCCTGGAGACCCTGCAACCTCCCTACGTGCTGAAGGCCGATGGCCTCTGCGCCGGCAAGGGGGTGCTCATCCTGCCCACACTGGAGGAGGCCCGGCGTGAACTCCGCGAAATGCTCGGCGGAATGTTCGGCGAGGCCAGTGCCACGGTGGTCATCGAGGAGTTCCTCTCCGGCATCGAGTGCTCCGTCTTTGTGCTCACCGACGGCGAGCACTACAAGATTCTGCCCGAAGCCAAGGACTACAAGCGCATTGGCGAAGGCGACACGGGCCTGAACACAGGGGGCATGGGCAGCGTCAGTCCCGTACCCTTTGCCGACCAGGAGTGGATGCAGAAGGTGGAAGAACGCATTGTGCGCCCCACCATCGAGGGACTCCGCGCCGAGGGCATCGACTACCGGGGCTTCATCTTCTTCGGACTCATCCGCGTGGACAGGGATTACGCCTATGCCAAGAAGGGCGACCCCGTCGTAATAGAATATAATGTACGCATGGGCGACCCGGAGACCGAGACCGTGATGCTGCGCATCCAGAGCGACCTCGTCGAACTGCTCGAAGGCGTAGCCCAGGGCAACCTGGATCAGCGCACCCTGCTGACCGACCCGCGCAGTGCTGTCTGCGTCATGATGGTCAGCGGTGGCTATCCCCAGGCATATCAGAAGGGATTCCCCATCACAGGCATCGACACCGTCGCGCCCTCCAGTGTGGTCTTCCACGCAGGCACGTCGCTCAACGCCGACGGACAGGTGCTCACTGCCGGAGGCCGCGTCATAGCCGTCTCGTCCTACGGCGACACCAAGGAGGAAGCCCTGCGCCGCTCCTTCACCGAGGCTGCCAAGATTCAGTTCGAGGGGAAATACTTCCGCCGCGACATCGGTGCAGACCTGTAACGAAACAATCATCTCTAAACATAAAAACAATGAAGAAACAGAAAATGTGGATGCTGGCTGCCATCCTGACCTGCGGCCTCGGAACAGTGCTGACCGCGTGCAGCGACAAAGACGGAAAGGCCGACAAGCAGGAAAGTGCCCAGCAGGCGGATGCTTCCTATGCCATCGAAGTGGAGCCAGGCTTGACCATGCCTGTGAACAACCTGGAGACTCGCATCAAGACCCTCACCAACTACGACAAGAGTGTGGTGACAGCCCTGCAGAGCATCGACGGCGTGACCGACGTGAAGCCCTACGACATGATTGCTGCCACTTTCAACGAAAGCCTGAATCAGTTCTTTGGCAAGACGGCCTACTACTTCAACTTCAAGCAGCTCGTTGACCACAACGACCCCTCGAAGGGGTACTTCAAGCAGCAGTGCATCATCACCGTGGCCGGCAAGGACCGCCCCACCGTGGTGGCGACCTGTGGCTATGCACTGACAGGTGCCGACCAGCCCTACACCAACAGCATAGACCAAATAAATCTGCCTATCCTGGTGCAGGTGCTCAATGCCAACAGCCTGTACGTGGAGCATCGCTACCACGGCTGGTCGTTGCCAGAGGGCTGGACCAATCGCTGGAACTACCTCGACGCCAAGCAGCAGGCTGACGACCTGCACGCCATCGTGACCGCCATCAAGAAGAGCGGCGTGGTCGGCAAGGACAACAAGTGGCTCTCTACCGGTGTCAGCAAGGACGGCGCAACCACCATCCACTACGCCTATTACCACCCCAACGACATGGATGCCTACGTGCCCTTCTGCTCACCCTTCAACCTTTCGCTGGAGGACGTGCGCCCCTACAACTATATCTGCTCGCCGGAAGCCCTGGGCAGCCGCTATGAGAAGGTGAAGACAGCCTTCCGCACCTTTTTCGGCGACAAGAAACTGCAGGCCGACATCATAGCCTACTTGAAGAAGATTAATGCTTCGTATGCTGAGCGCACAGATGAATATATCCGCCTTTTCTTGATGAATAAGATGCTCAGAAACCACTTCCAGAAAATGTCATTCGTGCCCTATACCAAGTGGGAATCGTGGATTCCCGAACCGGGCGACAATATCGTGAAGTACATCAATTACATCTTTTCCGACAGCAATACACGCTACTCAAGCGATACCCAGGGCGAGTATGAAAGGCGTACCATCAATGACGAAGAGAATCTGGACTCCATTTCTGCTGAATACGAAACACGTGCCGCAGGAGGCACCAAGCAGCGTTTCTTTGCTTATGAAATACAGTGCCTTAAGCAGCTGGGCATTGGGGCTATCGCGTGCGACTGGGTGAAGGAATATCTGACAGAGGCAGAGCAGAAAGAACTGTTCATTCGTTACGATCCTGCTAAATTTGGCGTAAGCTACGACGGCGGTGCCTTTGTGCGCAGCCTCCTCGAAGGCATGAAGCAGTCCGACTGCCATATCTGCTTCGTCTATGGTATGCAAGACCCCTGGACAGCCAACCGCATCCCCGACGAGTATCTGGGCAGGAACTCCTTCGTGCTCACCATCAAGGACGGCCTCCACAATGACTACATCGACACGTGGAACTTCTCGGAGCGCAACGTCCTCTTCCAGTGGCTCCAGGGCCTGGGCTTCGACTTTTAGCAAAAACCACGGATTGCGCAGATTACACAGATAAATAAAATGTATAAACACAAAAAACAAACTTGACAATGAAAAGGAAGTTTCAATGGATGTATGCCGCCATCCTCACGATTTGCGGCAACATGTTGCTGGCTTCGTGTAGCGACGACAACGATGGCCCCAAGCAGTCTCTCGTGAAGAACAAGCTGACGGAAGAGGTGTGGTACGTAGAGTACGACGAAACGGGCACCATCATCTACGAAGGCGAGCAAGTGTCCTACAACGGAGTGAAGGAACGTTACGACTTCAACCCCGACGGCACAGGCATCTGGTCACGCTACTACATGGGCGACCAGCCAATGCCAGTGGCTGTTGTCGGCGGTCTGGAGGACGGTGAATTCTACTACACCGTCAACCTCGACGGCTCCGTGGAAATCACCCCCAAGGACAGCAAGGCTGTTGACATTACCGAAAGGCGCACCCTCGATATGGACGACAACGTGCTGTCGGCTCCTACGCTCAGTGCCAAGAAGCAACAGTTCAGCGAGGCTAACTCCACCCTGGCCGAGACCTTCAACGAATGGGACCAGGCTGACCAGCAGAAGAGCAATGGCACCACATCGAATGCACCGCAGAACGGACTCCGTATGTATGGCGTGGGCTATGGCTACAACTTCATCCTCGAACACTCAAGGGCACTCTCCGTGGCACCCATCATTAATCCGCAGGTCATTGCGGACAGCAGCAAGACCAATGGTGCCGATATTAGAATCCATCAGGAGACCTATACGGGTTCCTCAATGACGGAAGTGGCCAACAACTTTTCTGCCAATGTCCAGGCGGGCGGTGGTCTCTTCGGCTTCAAGGGTGAAGTGGGCGCAGCCTTCAGCATGAAATCTGAGAAGAACTCGTCAAACGAGTATGCACTGACCGTCTACGACTTTGATGTGACTACCGCCACGCTGGAGGGCGACTTGGCTTTCATGAAGCGACACCTGACATCTAACTTCAAGACCGCCCTTCTGGGACTCATCAGCGAATATAAGGGCAGGGAAGGCCTGAAGAACCTGGTGCGCGACTACGGCACCCACTTAGTGGGCCAGGCTCGCCTGGGTGGTCGTCTGCGCTATGCCAACACGGTGGACGTGAGCAAGGTGAGCGGCGAATACGACCTGGACGCATACGCCAAGGTCAGCTACAGCAAGCTCTCCTTCAGCGCATCGGCCAGTGTCGAAAACAAGTACAAGCAGGCGTTTGAGACCAACAACACTGCCATCACAACCAACATTACGGCCATTGGCGGTACGGTTGCATCAGTGGCAAAACTGACAGGCAGCAAGGTGGATGAAGATGCCATTGAGGAATGGAAAAATTCGCTGGATGACAGGGAAAACGCCTGCGTGGTAGAAGTCCTGAACGCTTACCCGCTCTGGGAGCTTATTCCGAAAGACACAGAAGAGAACAAGCAGCGTGCCATCGACCTGGAGGCTTACATCAAGGACGGCAGCTTTGAGAGCGACATGACGAACAAGGATGTCTTCATGGTGGGCGGCATTGGCAAGATTGAGGTGGACGGTATCTTCACCGATGCCGACGTGAAAAACGGCACACTCGTGAAGGACCTCAAGATGAACAAGCAGGTCGTGATAGCGCGAGCCTGTCTGGAGTATGTGCCGCAGCTGGACACCGAGAATCGTTCCCTCATCATCTACCCCGTGATAGAAAACAAGCCAAAGTACAACCTGGGCTACTTTGTCGGCAACCGCACTGTAGCTCCCTGCCGTGTGAGCTGGAACGACAAGACGGCCACAGCCAACATCATCAAGCTGGGACGCGAGAAGGTTGGCCGACAGAAGTTGCTCTTCCAGTTGGGCTGTAGCTTCCTGCATTCCGACCTCGACCAGAAGACCATCAATGCGGGTGTTGTCAACGCGGTGTTCCCCTATGGTGCCTATATGCAAGGGCCCAAGCTGGTCGGCGTGGAAAACGGGAAGAATAAAATTGAACCAAGATACAATTATCCGCTGGTCAAGGTCTTCAATCATGTGTGGACCCGCGAGAACTTCAACTACCCGGTAGGCGGTAATGATGTGAGCAAGATAGGTGCAGACAATCAGGTGTTCTACAGCTATAAGTTTCTTGGTGGTAATGACGATGGGTATGGGGCAAACAGGAACAATTTGCCTATCGGCTGGAGACTGCCCAACAAGACGATGCTGGATCAGCTGAAAGCAGAAATCATAGAGCGTGGCCTCCAGCGTCCGGCTGACCAGCTGGCAACAGGCGGTCACTTTGGCTTTGATGCCCCCTGGATAGGCTGGATGACTGAAAAAGGACAGGAAAACAAGGGAGAGAACTTCCATTTCTGGGGCATAAGTGTTGATAAAGATGGTTATGACGACTTCAATACACATCAGTTTGTGAAGCTCTACAGGGAAACGGGCAACATGGATATTACAGCAAATCCTGAAGATGCTAAAAACTCATTCTTCGCAATACGCTTGGTTGAAGGAACGTATAAAATAACAAAAGGAACAGTCAAAAAGTAGAGCAATAAACAAATGAGATATTTAACAGTATTAGTAACCTTACTCCTTGCAGTGCAGGGAGTAAGGGCAGACAACGTAGCACAAGCCATTTGGTGCAGCGGTAATAAGACACTTTACTTTGCCTACGAAAGCCAGGTTTCCCCAAACAGCACTTATGATGGCCAGACAGTTACCAAAGTGTATTCAGTGTCTTTAGATACATATACGGGTCTTCCAGCCTGGAATGAGTCAACAGAAGATGTGGATACTAAAGCTACAAAGGTGGTATTTAGAGACAACTTTAAGACGGTTACGCCCAAAAGCTGTCAGCAGTGGTTTCAGAACTTTTGGGAATTGACTGAAATCGTGGGATTGGAATACCTTAACACCAGCGAAGTGGAAAACATGGACTTTATGTTTGATGGTTGTGAAAAGCTTGAGAAGCTTGATGTCAGCAATTTTGATGTTACTAAGGTGGCATCAGCATTAAGTATGTTCAAAAATTGCTCCAGTCTGAAGACTATCTATTGCAATAAGGTATGGACAATCTCCAACAATGCTAGTATGTTTTATAATTGTACGAGCCTGAAAGGAGGCATTGCTTATGTTGAAAGTAAAGCCGACGGCGATTTAGCCACCCCTAAAGGTGGCTACTTCACAGCCCGTTTGACAATTAACGCAGAAAATCTGAATCAATACGTAGATTATTATGGCGACATTACACTCAACTGCTCACTTTATAAAGACGGTCATTGGAACACGCTGTGTCTGCCTTTCGATGTTACCAACTTCAGCAATACTGTGCTTAAAGATGCCACGGTGAAGTATTTTTATCGGACTGACTTTGATGATAAAGATAATACATTGACGCTGAACTTCACCGAAATGGAACTTCCGATTGAAGCTTGTACACCTTTTATTGTGAAGTGGGCAGACAGCGGATCAAAAGATGCTGTGACTTCCCATCAGTTCTATGGTGTGACAATCAAAACAGATGGGTCAAAAGCTATAGTAAAAACAGACATTATCCACTTCAAAAGCTGCTTTGAAGCCACTCCATTCCCCCTCGGAAAAGAAGACAACACGATGCTCTACCTCGGTTCTGATGATAATCTCTACTATCCTGGAGCTGATGGTGTAACTATTGCTGCCTTCCACGCTTATTTCCAGCTACAGAAAGGTTATAGCATTGCAACCTCTGGCTCTGCTAAAATCCGCAACTTCGTGATGAACTTCGACGGCGAAGACGACGGTACGGCTACAGGTATTGCATCTTTGCCTGAAGACACAAAGGACGCAGCCACTTGGTACACCCTCGACGGTCGTCGCCTGAGCGGACAGCCTACACAGAAGGGCATCTATATAAACAATGGTAAGAAATTCATGATAAAGTAACAACAACAGATACAGAAAGAACTATGAACAAGAAAAAATACCAAAAGCCCATCATGCAGGTTGTGGAGATTCAGGAAGCAAGCATCGTTTGCACCTCAGACACCGTAATAAACAGCATTAAAACGAATGAAGGAGTTGGCATCGGTTTCGGAGGTCGCGGCAACGGCCCTGCCCGCCGACCCACCCGCGACACCTGGGACGATGGCGACTGGGACGACTAAAAAATTGAAGATTGTAAATTGTTCAATTAAACAAATATGAAAAAGATTTTACTGATGGCACTGGCCACCATGATGGCCAGCATGAGTGTCCATGCACAAGACGACACACAACAACCTTACATCGCACTCGACCAGATGCCCCGCCTGATTGACATCATGCCCGCACCGCCAGCTTTCGACAGCCCTGAGTTTGCCAACGACGTAGTGCGCTACGGATGGGGCAAGCAGCAGCGGCAAGACCCCGACCGCGTGGCTCTGGCCATAGCCGATGCCGAATGGCACAACCACGCCAAGCTCTTCTTGCAGTGGAAAGAAGCCTTCGGACTGGAAATCAACGAGGCCGACACGCCCGAAATCTGGAAACTGATGGAGAACAGCCTTGCCACCACCGACCCCATGCGCAAGGAGGTGAAGGCACACTACAGCCGTCAGCGCCCCTTCGAGCGATTCGACGACACCATGCCCTCCCACGAGGAAGACGAGCTGCGCGGCGAAGGCAGCTACCCCTCTGGTCACAGTCTGCGCGGATGGACTATCTCGCTGCTCCTGGCACAGATAGCTCCAGAGCGTGCCGCCGAAATCTTCAGCCGTGGCTGGGACTACTGCAACAGCCGTGTCATCCTGGGTGCCCACTGGCAGAGCGACGTAGATGCCAGCCGCACCGCAGCCAGCATCGGCTTCTGTGCCCTCCAGGGCAGTCCAGAGTTCATTGCCCAGATGCAGAAAGCCCAAGCCGAATACAAGGAGAAGACAGGCCAGTCTGTCGGCATTTCTCGCACTGCCGCCACCGTGGAGCACCCCGCCACCCGTGCCTACCGTCTTGACGGCACTCCCGCCACCGACACCACCCGTGGCATCCTCATCCAAAACCAACAGAAAATCATCAAGAAGTAACCAAGCCTCTTTGAAGTTAAAAGTTAAAAGTTAAAAGTTAAAATGGCTGGCGCAGTACACGAACACTCCGCACGGCATTTTAACTTTTAACTTAAGTACAAGATGCTTTCTGGCCCCAGGTTGAAGATGAGGTCGATGATGGAGAGGTTGGGCAGAAAGCCGTGCTTGTGGGAAAAGACTTGGTAATAAGGACGGTGTTCGACGGTGGTCGGACACCGTTCTTCGGTTTTATTCATGAATGTGGGGGAGCGTTGCAGCGTGTAGGGGAGGTCAATCAGTTCGCAACACTTCTGGATAAGGGCTTCGTTGAGGTCCATGAGGTAGTCCCAGCGTTTTTGGTAGATGGGGCGGAAGTCGTCTTGCAGGTATTCAAAGAAGGGGGAGTTGTAGTAGGAAGCCTTCAGTGCGTTCCAGTGCTGGTGCTGCCAGTCTTGCCGATAGCTGATGCGCACGTCCTTCATGAGGCACTTGGCACCAGGCTGGAAGTTCGACTTGTCGATGGGGACGGTGAGGTTGAGCGGCCCGCCCGGTGAGTCGATGGTGCAGCGGTTGCGAATGGTCTGCTTGTGGTAGTGTTCGTACTGCTCAATAATACATGGTTCGCCCAGTGTGAGTTGGGCGAACCATGAAATGGGGGGCAGGTAGGCGGAACACATATTTTTCTTTCTATTAGTGAAATTTTTAGTGAAGAGTGAAAAGTGAAGAGTGAAAAATCTAAGTTACTGGGGCTAAACACAGCCTAATGGTGGCTAAACTGAAAATTAGATTTTTCACTCTTCACTCTTCACTCTTCACTTTCATTCTTAATGAATATCTCCCACCCACTTGAACAGTCGGTTCCAGCGGATGCGCAGGAAGTGGTCGGTGTAGGCATCGGGGCTGACGGAGAGCCAGATGAAGAGTGGCTTGCCCACCACGTGGTCTTCGGGCACGAAGCCCCAGTAGCGGCTGTCGGCAGAGTTGTGACGGTTGTCGCCCATCATCCAGTAGTAGTCCATCTTGAAGGTGTATTCCTTGGCTGGCTGGCCGTTAATCAGGATTTCCTTGTCGGTAACGACCAGGTCGTTGCCTTCGTAGGTGCGGATGGGGCGTTCATAGATGGCAATGTTTTCCTGTGTCAGCTTGATGGTCTCGCCCTTGGCCGGAATGTGGATGGGGCCGTAGTTGTCGCGTGTCCAGCCGTAGTCGTGGTTCAGCGGATAGAGGTTGCCATACCAGCCGTCCATGATTTCCACGATGGAGTCTATGGCCTCACACGCCTTCAGTCCCTTCAGCGCGTCCTGTGTGAGCGGCATGAATTTGTACATGTTCCATTCGCTGCGCTGTTCGTCGCTGATGCCCAGTTCGTTGCAGAGGTCGTCAAATTTCTGTGCTGTCAAGTCTTCGTGTGCATACACTTTGTAGGCGAACTGTGCGTCCTTCGGCGTGGGTTCGGCTTTGCCGTCCACGTAGATGATTTTGTTCTTGATTTGCAGCGTCTGTCCGGGCAGGCCCACGCAGCGTTTCACGTAATTCTCTCGGCGGTCGGCTGGGCGTGTCACCACGTCGCCATAGCGGTCACGGTTCTGGGCTACCACCTGCTTGCCGATGTTGTAGAGCTGGCCGTAGAGCTGGCGCTGCTCTGCCACACTGAGCGACTTCATTTCGGGCAGTTCGTAGCCCTGCTCATAGGCTACCTTTTGTGCCAGCTGGATGCAGAGGTCGTAGTAGTCACCGTTGTAGTTCACGGCCACCGTGTCGCCCGATGGGTAGTTGAACACCACGATGTCGCCCAGTTCCACCTGGCCCAGGCCCTTCACGCGGCGATACTCCCACTGCGGCCATTCGATGTACGACTTGCAGTTCAGCATCGGCAGGGTGTGCTGTGTCAGCGGCATGGTGAGCGGGGTCTGCGGAATGCGTGGGCCGTAGCTCACCTTGCTCACCAGCAGGTAGTCGCCCGTCAGCAGCGACTTCTCCAGCGAGCTGGAGGGTATCTGGTAGTTCTGGAAGAAGAAGTTGTTGACGAAATAGACGGCCACCAGCGCAAACACAATGGCATCTACCCACGACATCACGCCGCGAGCCACGTCGCTGTCCAGCTGTTTCCACCACGTCCACTTGATTTTCCGGGTGATGTATGCATCAAAGATGAATGGCACCACGATGAGTCCCATCCACGACCCTACCCAGTAGAGGAACAGCAGGTAGAGCACCGTCACTACAATAAACTTTGTCCACTTCACCCACGGAGTCACGGGCTTCTCGCCCTTGTTTCCCTGGGCCTTTGTCTTCTTGAAACTGTTATAATCGAAAGCCATGTTTTTTTACCGCTAAAAGTTAAACAAGTCGTCCGTGCTCAGCAGTCCCTCGTGTGTCTGCGCGAACTCGGCAGCCAGCACAGCTCCCAACGCAAAGCCCTTGCGGGAGTGTGCATCGTGCGTGATGGTAATCTGGTCGGCTTCGCTGTCCCATGTGATGCTGTGAATGCCAGGAACCTCGCCGCTGCGGATGCTGCTGATGGGTAGCAGGTCGGCTGCCACTTGGTCTGAGCCTTCCACCGAGCCGTCGGGGTTCTGCAGGTAGCCCATCGTCCAGCCCTGCTTGCGGTCCACGCGCTCCACAATCTGTTCGGCCAGGGTGATGCCCGTGCCCGACGGGTGGTCCAGCTTGTGCACGTGGTGTGTCTCCACCTCCTTCACGTCGTACTGCGCAAACTGGTTCATGATGCCAGCCAGATACTTGTTGACAGCCGAGAAGATGGCTACGCCCACCGAGAAGTTTGAGGCCCAGAACAGCGTCTTGCCCCCCTCGGTGCACGCCCGCCGCACGTCGTCGCCGTGCTCCTTCAGCCAGCCCGTGCTTCCGCTCACCACCTTCACGCCCTTGGCCCAGGCCTTCAGGTAGTTGCCGTAGGCTGTCTGCGGCGTGGTGAACTCGATGGCCACGTCTGCGCTGGCAAAAGCCTCGCTTTCAAAATCCTCTTGATTCTCAATGTCGATGATGCACACAATCTGGTGCCCACGACCGAGGGCAATCTGTTCTATCATCTTGCCCATCTTTCCATATCCGATAAGAGCTATTTTCATTCTTTTCTAACGTTTTGCGCTGCAAAGGTAAGAAATAATTACCATTTGCCACCCATTTTAGTTAATAAAAGCGAGGAAAAAAGGAAGAAACGCAGTAACTTTGCAGTGCTTTAACACATTGGCTACTACGATGGAACAACTATTACACTACTGCTGGAAACACAAGATTCTGCCCCTGCGCCCTTTGCAGACGACCGACGGGCGCACCGTGGAGGTGCTGAACCCTGGGCGGCACAACCGGGATGCCGGTCCCGACTTTCTGGACGCACGGGTGAAGATTGACGGCGTGCTCTGGGCTGGCAGCGTGGAGGTGCATGTGCGGGCCAGCGATTGGCATCGCCACGGACACGACGGCAATCCTGCCTACGAGCACATCATCCTGCACATTGTGGGCATTGATGACGAGCGGCTGACTTACCCCGACGGCACGCCTGTGCCGCAGGTGCAGCTGGATGTGCCCCAGTACGTTTCGGACAACTACGACCGCCTCTTGCGTGCCGACAGTCTGCCCCGCTGCAAGAACGTGCTGGGCGGGATTCCCAAACTGCTGGTGCATAGCTGGATGTCGGCCTTGCAGGTGGAACGCCTGGAACTGCGAATGCAGCAAATCATGGAACGCCGCAACCAGCTTGACAAGAATTGGGAAGACACGCTCTTTGTCACCATTGCCCGCTCCTTTGGCTTTGGCAAGAACGGCGACGCCTTTGAGCACTGGGCTTACAGCATCCCCATGAGTGCCGTGGGCAAGCATCGCGACAACCTGTTGCAGGTGGAGGCCATCTTCTTCGGCCAGGCGGGTCTGCTGGACGACCCCTCTGCTGCTGCCGACGACTACTTCAGGCAGTTGCAGCGCGAATACAAATTTCTGCGACAGAAGTTCTCGCTAACCCCTATCGACAGGCACCAGTGGAAGTTCCTGCGCCTTCGCCCTCAGAACTTCCCGCACATCCGCATTGCGCAGTTGGCCATGATGTACTACCAGGGGCGGCTCAATCTTTCGCGTCTGCTGAATGCCGATGCCGTCTCCGACTTGAAGGCGTTGTTGCAGACTCAGGTCAGTGATTATTGGCGCACGCATTATCAATTTGGTTCTGACCTCACGCCATCCAGCGACAAGCACCTCTCCGATGCCTCGATGGAGTTGCTCATCATCAACGCTGTTTCCCCGTTGCTTTTCAGCTATGCCCGTTACGTGGGCAACGAAGATTTGGCTGAACACGCCGTCCGCTTGCTGGAGACGCTGAAACCCGAAGCCAACAGCATCATCCGCAGTTGGCGCGAAGCCGGTGTGCAGGTGGAGAATGCAGCCGACACACAGGCTCTCCTTCAGCTCCACACCGCCTACTGCCTCCGTCACGACTGCCTCCGCTGCCGCTTTGGTTTCGAGTACATTCGCCGCACGCCCGACTTCCTTCGCGAAAAGGAGTCAGACGGATAGGCAATGCGTAATGCATCATTAGGAATGAGGAATTGACACTGATTTTTTGTTAACATATATAAAAAGGGGAAAAATTTCATTGAAAAACCATAGAAAATCCGTCTGAATCTCCCTCACAACCACGCATTTCTAAGAATCTGAATGGCTTAGGCTTGCAATGCCTCTCTCTCGCGTAGGCAATGCGTCGCGCTCACGTAGGCAATCAGTCGGCTTTCATTGCCTACGCGAGCGCGACACATTGCCTACTCCGCTCCGTCAGGATTAACATTTGTAAGGTTTGCAAGGCGTGGACGGCTCCTGGCTTTTTTCTGCTACTTCCGAATACATGGGGAAACAAGACGATGATAAAGTAAGGAATTTCCAGTCAATGTCTTGCTCCTTAAAACAAACAAATTGTCGGCAAAGAGGATACTTTCTTTGCATAAATCAAAAAATATGCGGTTTTTTATGCCTTTTGTCCTGCCATATCGGAAGTTTTGTGTAACTTTGCAGCCGAAATTTTGGTCCTGTGGTCATGCGGTTGTGTGGCAGAACGGCCTAAAAGCCTCTGGAAAGCCCAGAAACCGCAGAAGCCTCAGAGACCCTAAAAACCTCAAACATCAATGAAGAAACAGCTGAAGAAAGTGCTTGTTCTGGGTTCGGGAGCACTGAAAATTGGACAAGCCGGCGAGTTCGACTATTCAGGTAGTCAGGCACTGAAAGCTCTTCGTGAAGAAGGCATCCGCTCGGTGCTGGTCAATCCAAACGTGGCAACCATTCAAACGAGTGAAGGTATTGCTGACAAGGTTTACTTCTTGCCTGTCAATACCTTTTTTGTAACCGAAATTATCAAGAAGGAGCGTCCCGACGGCATCCTGCTTGCCTTTGGCGGACAGACAGCCCTGAACTGTGGCACTGAGCTGTTCCTCAACGGCACGCTGAAGGAGTATGGCGTGGAGGTGCTGGGCACCAGTGTGGAGGCCATTATGAACACGGAAGACCGTGACCGCTTCGTGAAGGAACTGAACAAGGTGAACCTGAAGGTGCCTGTTTCTCAGGCTTGCGAAACGATGGAAGAAGCCGTTGCCACGGCTCGCCGCATTGGTTACCCCATCATGATTCGCTCTGCCTACGCGCTGGGCGGCCTTGGTTCGGGTGTCTGCCCCGACGAGAAGACCTTTGTCGAGATTGCAGAGTCGGCCTTTACGTTTGCTCCGCAGGTACTGGTGGAGGAGAGCTTGAAGGGCTGGAAAGAGATAGAGTTTGAGTGCATCCGCGATGCCAACGACCACTGCTTCACGGTGGCCTCGATGGAGAACTTCGACCCGCTGGGCATTCACACGGGCGAGAGCATCGTGGTGGCCCCCACCTGTTCGCTCACCGAGGAGCAGGTGAAGATGCTGCAAGACATCACCATCCGCTGCGTGCGTCACCTCAACATTGTGGGTGAGTGCAACATCCAGTTTGCCTTCAATGCCGAGACCAACGACTACCGCATCATTGAAATCAATGCGCGTCTGAGCCGTTCTTCAGCCCTGGCTTCAAAGGCCACGGGCTATCCCCTGGCTTTTGTGGCAGCCAAGATTGCGCTGGGCTACACGCTCGACCAGATTGGCGAGATGGGCACGACCAACTCAGCCTACGTAGCCCCGTCGCTCGACTACCTGATTTGCAAGATTCCGCGTTGGGACCTCACAAAGTTTGCCGGTGTCAGCCGCAAGATAGGCTCCAGCATGAAGTCGGTGGGCGAAATCATGTCCATAGGCCGCTCGTTTGAAGAACTCATCCAGAAAGGTCTGCGCATGATAGGGCAGGGAATGCACGGCTTTGTGGGCAACGACCACACCAAGTTCGACAATCTGGACGAAGAGCTGGCCAACCCAACCGACCTGCGCATCTTTGCCATTTCGCAGGCACTGGAAGAGGGCTACACCACCAGCCGCATCTACGAGCTGACGAAGATTGACCCCTGGTTCATCGGAAAGCTGAAGAACATCGTTGACTATAAAAAGAAACTGGAGACCTACAACAGCATCGAAGAGCTGCCAGCCGACGTGCTGCAACAGGCCAAGGTGCTGGGCTTCTCCGACTTCCAGATTGCCCGCTTCGTGCTGAAGACTCATGCTGGCAACATGGAGAAGGAAAACCTGGCTGTGCGTGCCTATCGCAAGAAGCTGGGCATCCTGCCAGCCGTGAAGCGCATCCCCACCGTGGCCAGCGAGCATCCCGACCTGACCAACTACCTCTACATGACGTATGCCGTGAAGGGCTACGATGTCAACTATTATAATAATGAGAAGTCGGTGGTCGTGCTGGGTTCGGGCGCATACCGCATCGGCTCCAGCGTGGAGTTCGACTGGTGCTCGGTCAATGCCGTTTCGACGGCTCGCAAGTTGGGCTACAAGAGCATCATGATAAACTACAACCCAGAGACCGTCTCCACCGACTACGACATGTGCGACCGCCTCTACTTCGACGAACTCTCGTTTGAGCGTGTGCTGGATGTCATCGACTTGGAGAATCCGCGTGGCGTAATTGTCTCGGTGGGCGGACAGATTCCTAACAACCTCGCCATGAAGCTCTACCGCCAGAGCGTGCCAATTCTGGGCACATCGCCTGTGAGCATCGACCGTGCGGAGAACCGCAACAAGTTCTCGGCCATGCTCGACCAGCTGGGCATCGACCAGCCGCAGTGGAGCGCGCTGACCAGCATGGACGACGTGAAGGCTTTCGTCCAGCGCGTGGGCTTCCCCGTTCTGGTGCGTCCCAGCTACGTGCTTTCGGGCGCAGCCATGAACGTCTGCTACGATTACGAAGAACTGGAGCGTTTCCTCCAGATGGCCAGCGAGGTCAGCAAAGAATACCCCGTGGTTATCTCGCAGTTCATGCAGGAGACCAACGAAATAGAGTTTGACGCTGTGGCACAGAACGGCGAGGTCGTAGAGTATGGCATCAGCGAACACATCGAGTTTGCAGGCGTACACTCAGGCGACGCCACCATGGTCTTCCCCGCCCAGCAAATCAGCTTTGCCACCGTGCGCCAGATTAAGAAGATAAGCCGTGCCATCGCCAAGGAGCTGAACATCTCAGGCCCCTTCAACATTCAGTTCCTGGCCAAGGGACGCGACGTGAAGGTCATCGAGTGCAACCTGCGTGCCAGCCGCTCCTTCCCCTTCGTCAGCAAAGTGCTCAAGCGCAACTTCATCGAGACCGCCACGCGCATCATGCTCGATGCACCCTACTCAAAGCCTGACAAGAGCGAGTTTGACATCGACCGCATTGGCGTGAAGGCCAGCCAGTTCTCCTTCGCACGTCTTCAGAATGCCGACCCCATCCTGGGCGTTGACATGAGCAGCACAGGTGAAGTAGGCTGCATGGGCGACACCTACGAGGAAGCCCTGCTCAACTCCATGATTGCCACAGGCTACAAGATACCGTCGAAAGACAAAGGCATCATGATTTCGTCGGGCGGCACACGCGAAAAAGTAGCCATGCTCGATGCAGCCCGTGCCCTTGTGAAGAACGGCTACACCATCTATGCCAGCGAAGGCACAGCCCGCTTCCTGTGCGACAACGGCGCACCAGCCATTCCCGTAGCTTGGCCCGACGAGGAGAACAGCGACAAGCCCAACGTGATGAAGATGATAGCCGACCACAAGTTTGACCTCGTGGTAAACATCCCGAAAAACCACACGAAGCGCGAGTTGACCAATGGCTACAAGATACGTCGTGGAGCCATAGACCACAACATTCCGCTGATTACCAACGCACGTCTGGCTTCAGCCTTCATCGAAGCCTTCTGCGAAAAGGGCCAGCAAGACCTCCAAATCAAGAGCTGGCAGGAATACGAATAAACACCTTTGATTCTTAAAGAATTGCTTTACACGGTGAACAAAAAGCCGCTGATTTCCCCGGAAGTCAGCGGCTTTTTTAGTGCGATGAAGGCTGCAAGACCTTCACCCGCTACAACACTGGCAAGGATTACGGCACGGTTGACAACCATTATGGAACTCTTCACCATACAGAGAAAAAAATCCCCTGTAACTCGTCGTGTTACAGGGGATGTTGGAATAACCTTGGTACTCCCACCGAGAATCGAACTCGGATCTAATCTTTAGGAGAGACTTGTTCTATCCATTGAACTATGGGAGCCTACTTCGCGTTAAGCGGCGGCAAAGGTAGGCAAAAAAAAATAAATCCGCAATAAAATGCGGATTTATTTTTGGGGACTTCTATAATTTGGGTTCTGCAAGATTTTGTGTTGGTAGGCGGTAATTCGCAATAGATATTGTACCTTTGCATGCTGTATGAAATCAGCAGAAGAAATCCTACAGTCGATACTGCTTCCAGATGATCCCAATTGGAAAGTAACAGATGTTGTATGCGATGAGCATCTGGAGGAGATTCGTGTTTATCTGTCCTATTGCGGGAAGGGCATTGAAGTTGATGGAGTGCGCTATCCGATATTCAA
>JAFTEV010000071.1 GCA_017453465.1 Bacteroidaceae bacterium
GACTTGATGTCTTGTATCTTCAGATGCTCCCCGTCCACAACGGGACGGGCGCTGGCTTGTGTGTTCGCAGTCTGTCAAAGATCCATTCTCGCGCCTCCCGGCTACCCCGCGCCGCAGGGCGGCGGAGGCGTGTCCGGGCTGGCTGCCCGGCTTCTCCCGAAAAGCGAGTGCAAAGGTACGCACTTTTCTGGTACCGGCCAAATGTTCGGGGAAGTTTTTTGCGGGAGGGGGCGTTTTTTTGTGTGAGGGGGCGGAAACGGGGGCTTTATAAATTATATATATTATACGTGAGCGTGAGGGAAGGGGGTGCGGAGGGGGCGCGGCGGGAAGGGTTTCTTTCGGGGGGAGGATTGGGACGGGAATTTGCTGCGGGCGGGCGGGTTTCTTCCCTGTCTGGCAATGAAAGTTGACGCAACGGCGTTGTTTGTAAAAACAACGTGCGGTGTTTCTGGAAACATCGGCGTTGTTTTTGAAAACAACGCAGATGAGTGAACTTTTGTCTGGAGCGGGAGGAGGTCGGGTGGGAAGAGGGGGCGGTTTGGGCGGGAATTGCGGGTGGGAACGGGAAGGGACGGGAGGAGGCGGGGAGAACTGCGGGAGGGGGACGGGAAGGAAGGCTTCTGCGCCTTGATCAGCAGGGAGGATTTATGGGAAATTCGGGGAAAGAGAAGCGGGGACACTCAAAAAAAGGGGATTCGCTTTTGTGGAATCAAGATAAATCTTTAACTTTGCGGCAAGTAGAGATTTGTGCTTAATGACAGCAAATGAGTTTTGATTAAAAATACACATTATTTATATGTATGACAAAGAAAAAGGGCTGTATGTAGCCCACAGCCCCAAGGGGGCACTCTCTATCACGGGGAAGATGGCGAATCGGCATGGACTGATTGCCGGTGCAACGGGTACGGGAAAAACTGTCACCCTGCAAGTCATGGCAGAAACATTCTGTCAGGCAGGTGTGCCTTGTTTCATGGCAGACATGAAGGGAGACCTCTCTGGCATTTCGCAGGCAGGCAAGATGAGTGGATTCATCGAGAAGCGTCTGCCGGAATTTGGTATTTCCGACCCAGTGTTTCAGGCTTGCCCAGTACGGTTTTATGATGTTTTCGGAGAACAGGGACACCCCATGCGAGCCACGGTTTCGCAGATGGGGCCACAGTTGCTGTCGCGCCTCTTGGGACTGAACGAGACGCAAGACGGGGTGCTGAACATTGTGTTCCGAATCGCAGATGAACGTGGCCTCCTGATTCTCGACATGAAAGACCTGCGTGCCATGCTGGACTACGTTTCAAAACACGCGAAGGAGTACACCACACAGTATGGCAATATCAGTGCGGCCTCTGTCGGGGCCATTCAGCGTGCGCTGCTGCAATTAGAGAACCAAGGTGCTGACAAGTTTTTCGGAGAGCCGTCGTTTGACATTTTCGACCTGATGCAGACAGAAGAAGGCAAGGGCGTAATGAGTGTGCTGGCTGCCGACAGGCTGATGTTGCAGCCGAAGCTGTATTCCACCTTCCTGCTGTGGCTGCTGAGTGAACTCTACTCCACCCTGCCCGAAGTGGGCGACTTGCCACTGCCCAAGTTGGTGTTCTTCTTCGATGAAGCCCACATGCTCTTCGACGGCACATCGAAAGCCTTGCTTGACAAGATTGAGCAGGTCATCCGTCTGATTCGCTCCAAAGGCGTAGGCATTTACTTCATCACACAAAGCCCGACGGACATTCCCGAAAATATCCTCGGACAGCTTGGCAACCGTGTGCAACATGCCCTGCGAGCCTATACGCCCAAGGACCAGAAGGCTGTGAAGACCGCTGCCGACACGTTCCGTGCCAACCCCGACTTCAAGACGGACGAAGCCATCATGAATCTGGAGACGGGCGAGGCTCTGGTCAGCTTTCTGGACGAAAAAGGTGCGCCTTCGGTCGTGGAACGTGCCAAGGTGCTGTTTCCGCTGTCACAGATTGGTGCCATCAGCGAGGGGCAACGGCTTGACATCATCAAGCAGAGCCGCATTTACGGGAAATATGACAAGGCCATCGACCGCGAGAGTGCTTTTGAAAAGCTCTTGGCCGAGGCAGAACAGCCGAAGGAGGAAGAGGCAGAACCGGCTCCGAAGAAGAAAGAAACAAAGGAAAAGCCCGGCATCTTCAGCAAGGTGCTGAAAGCCGTTATGACAGCCGTCACCTCCACGCTGGCAGCCCTGCTGGGCACCTATGTGAGCAACAAGGTTTCGGGCAAGCAAACAAAGTCAAGAACCTCGGCCACCACGAAGGTGGTAAAAAATGCAACCAGCGCGGCCACCCGAACCATCACGAAAGAACTGACTCGCGACATTCTGGGCAACCTGACAAAAAGGAAATAAGTCAAGTCGCTGTGCTACAAAAGTTTCTGGATATTGTTCTCCAAAGTGCCTTCCATAAAGTCACTGCGGAGAACAATTTCGTTGGCACGGTTGATGAGGAAGAAAGTAGGCAGATTGCTGATGCCGTAGCTGCTCATGGCGTGACCGTCGGTTTCGTGCACACTAATCCACGGCAAATGTTCAACCGAGGTCTTCCAGAAATGAATGTCTTCATCCAGGCTGACTTGATAAATCTCCAGCCCCTGCCCACTGTACTTTTCATACAGGCTCCGCAAAAGGCGGGTGCGCTGCGGAGACTCCTTGGCTGCAAACACGGTGAAGTCCAGCAGCACCACCTTGCCTTTCAAGTCGGTCAGCTTACGCAGTTTGCTGTTAATATCAGGCAGTTCCACGTCGATGATGCCAGTCTCTGACACCTTCGACTCGTCCACATCAATCACCTTCTGCCGAGGCGGAGCCGTATTGTCCAGCCCCCTGATGGCTGCATTGCAGAGCTGCACCGTGCGTGGCGCATCGGGATAATAGCAGTCCCAGGCTGTAGCCACAGCCGCGTATGCCTTCACGTCGTCGCGGTCGTTGAGCGGATTGAAGAGCATAAACGAGCCGCTCAAATCGGTGACAGACTGGCACACAGCATAATACGCATAGGCTGTGGCTGGCGCAGGGAAGATGTACTCTTGCTTCACCTTTTCCTTATAGGCTTTCACGATGTGCTCAATGCTGTCCACTACGTCGCCTGGATACATGCCGTCGTTTTCTTCCAAGGCGACAATCTTTCTTTGCAAATCCTGCTGCATGAGGGAAAGTTCACGCATCTTCTGTGAACTCACGTTCCCCTCCACCGTGTAGTTCCGGCTCATGCCCGGCATAGCAGCTTTCAGACGGATGGTCTCTGTCGAATCTACGGCAAAATTTATTCGCTCGCCATTGATTCGAAGCGCGTAAAACTCAGGACAACCCTTTGGGGCCGCCACCTTGAAACGGAACTCGCCATTGGCTTTCAGCTTGACGGAATCAACAATCTTTACGCCGTCCAGCATATTGGCCTCCAGATAGAGCACGGAGTCTGCCGCGCCTTCAAATTGTCCCTCGACCAAAAACTTAGGATTGTCGCTACAAGCAGCAAAAAAAGCTGCCGCCATTATAAAAAATGTTATTTTCTTCATTGACAGATGTATTTTTCTGCAAAATTACAAAGATTTCGCAGAAAAAAAGGTAACTTTGCACGATTTTTTGCGCCTTTGAGCGCATTTTTGATGTTTTTATTTAAATTAAAGAGGCTCTGACGGTCGAGAGACACCCGACCCTCACACACGCCTCAAAACTATTAAAAGATGAACGTAATAACAAAGACAGTCTCTTTGCCTGACGGACGAGAAATCAGCATTGAGACGGGAAGACTGGCCAAACAAGCCGATGGTTCCGTGATGCTCCGCATGGGCAACACAATGCTCCTGGCCACTGTTTGTGCAGCAAAAGATGCAGTACCGGGAACAGATTTCATGCCACTCCAGGTAGAGTATCGCGAGAAGTATGCGGCCAATGGCCGTTTCCCTGGAGGTTTCACACGCCGTGAAGGTAAAGCCAGCGATGAGGAAATCCTCACCTGCCGCCTTGTTGACCGTGCACTCCGCCCTCTGTTCCCATCCAACTACCACGCAGAGGTTTATGTAAATGTCATCCTATTCTCAGCCGATGGCGTAGATATGCCCGACGCACTGGCAGGATTTGCAGCCAGTGCTGCACTTGCCACATCAGACATTCCATTTGAAGGCCCCATCTCAGAGGTACGTGTTGCACGCATCAATGGCGAGTTTGTCATCAACCCCACCTTTGAGCAGCTGAAGCAAGCCGACATGGACCTCATGGTCGGTGCCACCGAAGAGAACATCATGATGGTGGAAGGCGAAATGAAGGAAGTGAGCGAGCAAGACCTGCTCGAAGCACTGAAAGCTGCACACGCAGCCATCAAGCCACAGTGTCAGCTCCAGAAGGAACTGATGAAAGAACTCGGCACCGACGTTAAGCGCGAATACTGCCACGAAGTCAACGACGACGAGCTTAAGGCCGACATCACAGCCAAGTGCTATCAGCCCGCCTACGACGTAACGAAGCAGGGACTGGAGAAGCACGAGCGTGCCGAAGCCTTCGAAAAGATTCGCGAAGACTACAAGGAAGCATACGCCGCAGCTCACACCGAACTCAGCGAAGAAGAACTGGAAGAAAAGTATGCACTCGTTGACCGCTACTACCACGATGTAGAACGCGATGCCATGCGCCGCTGCATCCTTGACGAAGGCATACGCCTCGACGGACGCAAGACTACAGACATCCGCCCCATCTGGTGCGAGGCTGCTCCACTGCCAGGTCCTCACGGCAGCGCACTCTTCACACGTGGCGAAACACAGGCTCTCGCCACTGCCACACTGGGCACAAAGCTCGACGAGAAACTCGTTGACGGAGCACTGGAACGCTACTACATGAAGTTCCTCCTGCACTACAACTTCCCCCCATTCTCCACAGGCGAAGCCAAAGCACAGCGCGGTGTAGGCCGTCGCGAAATTGGCCATGGCCACCTTGCATGGCGAGGCATCAAGGGCCAGATTCCAGAGGATTTCCCCTACACAGTGCGTGTTGTCAGCGACATTCTCGAATCCAATGGCTCTTCATCTATGGCCACTACTTGCGCCGGCACACTGGCCCTCATGGACGCAGGTGTTCCTTTGAAGAACCCCGTTGCAGGTATCGCCATGGGACTTATCAAGAATCCGGGCGAAGAGAAATACGCTATTCTCTCCGACATCCTCGGTGACGAAGACCACCTGGGCGACATGGACTTCAAGACCACAGGCACAAAGAACGGTCTTACTGCTACGCAGATGGACATCAAATGCGATGGTCTGAGCTACGAAATCCTTGAAAAGGCTCTTATGCAAGCAAAGGCAGGACGCGAGCACATCATGGGCGAAATGATGAAGACCCTCTCCGAGCCACGTCCCGACTTTAAGCCACACGTACCACGCATCGAGCAAATCATCATTCCAAAAGAATTTATCGGCGCAGTCATCGGCCCCGGCGGTAAGATTATCCAGCAGATGCAGGAAGACACCCACACTGTCATCACCATCGATGAGGAAGACGGCGTGGGCAAGGTACAGGTATCAGCCCCCGACAAGTCAAGCATCGAAGCAGCCATTGCCAAGATTAAGACCATCGTCAGTGTGCCCGAAGTCGGCGAAATCTACAAAGGCACCGTGCGCTCAGTCATGCCTTACGGCTGCTTCGTAGAGTTCCTGCCCGGCAAGGACGGTCTGCTCCACATCAGCGAAATCGACTGGAAGCGACTCGAAACCGTGGAAGAGGCAGGTATCAAAGAAGGCGACGAGATAGAAGTCAAGCTTATCGACATCGACCAAAAGACTGGCAAGTTCAAGCTCAGCCATCGCGTACTCATCGAAAAGCCCGAAGGCTACGTGGAGCGTCCACAGCGTGAACGCCGTGAGCGTCCAGAACGCCGCGAGCGCGGACCACGTCGCGAAGGTCGCCGCAACCACGACGAAGCTCCCCGCACTGAGGGCGCAGCCGAAGGCGGCGAAGTGCGCAGCGCACTCGACGACTTGCTGAAATAAGGCTCCATTCTGTGCTAAATAGAGATTAAAAGTTAAAAGTTAAAATAGACAGGCGCAGTGCAAAGGCGCACTGCATCGCATTTTAACTTTTAACTTTTAATTTTTGACTTTCCAACCCATCGCACCCAATGAAAGATTCAGTCATCATCCTGTCTGGCGGAATGGACTCCGTCACCATGCTCCATGAATATGCCGACGACATCGCACTGGCCATCTCGTTTGACTACGGTTCCAACCACAACGCACGCGAGATTCCGCTGGCCCAGCTGCATTGCCAGACGCTCCACATCCCACACATCACCATCCCGCTCAGTTTCATGCCGCAATACTTCCGCTCTTCCCTGCTGCAGGGGGCCGAAGCCATACCCGAAGGGCACTACAATGCCGACAACATGCAAAGCACCGTGGTCCCCTTCCGCAACGGCATCATGCTCGCCATAGCCTGTGGCATAGCCGAAAGCCACAACTTGCAGCGCGTCATGATAGCCAATCACGGGGGCGACCACACCATCTATCCCGACTGCCGCCCCCAGTTCATCGAGGCCATGAACCAAGCGATGACCACGGGAACAGACACTCAGGTCGAGCTGTGGGCACCCTACACCCACATCAGCAAGGCAGACATCGCCCGCCACGGCAAAGCTCTGGGCATCGACTATGCCCAGACCTGGTCGTGCTACAAAGGGGGCGCACACCACTGCGGCCAGTGTGCCACCTGTCTGGAACGTCGTGAAGCCCTGCGCGAAGCTGGCATTGCCGACACGACCATCTACGAAAATTAGTCTGAAATCACATTCCCACGCAACAGCAATTGGCTACGCAGGACACTGGTGTCCGTGGCGTAGCCAATTGCTGTTATATTCCCGCCGAGTCAACGATGCAGCGAGGGGTCAGACGTACTCCTCGCCCAGGTCGAGCTGTGCACTGTTGACGAAGCGGCGGATAGCACCCTGGTCTTCTTTTTTGCAAACAACGATGACGTTTCCCTCCTCCACGACGACATAACCGCTGAGTCCCTGCAACACAGCGACATGGCCTTCGGGCAGACGCACCAGGCAGTCGTTGCAGTCGTAGAGCAGTGCCCTGGAGTTGGCAGTGAGCACATTGCCCGCCGCGTCTTTGTCGCCATAGTTATAGACCCCGCCCCAGGTGCCGAGGTCGGCCCAACCAAAGTGGCAGAGCATCACATCCACGTTGCCCGACTTCTCCAGCACGGTCTGCTCCAGCGTCATGTTGGGCAGCTTGGAGTAAAGGTCGGCAATGCCCTCGCTCACGTCCTGGCCCGTGGCGTAACTTACCTTCAGGTCTTCCAGCACTTCGGTGTAGTAGCCCGAAACATTGCGCAGTGCCTTGAGGAAAGTCCTGCTGCTCCAGATGAAGAGACCTGTGTTCCAGAGAAATTCGCCGCTTTCGTGGAAGATGCGGGCAAAGTCCTCCTGCGGTTTCTCTGTGAAGGTTTGCACCTTATATATATTAGGGGCTTGCTGCTCAGCCATCTGAATGTAGCCGTAGGTCACTTCGGGACGTGTGGTCGGCACGCCCACGGTCAGCAGCTGAGCGTGGCTTGACACGTAGTCCAGCCCAGCCAGCATCTCGTCAGAGAACTTTCCGTCGGGACGGTCGGTGATGTTCTGGTCGCTGGGGGTCACTACCATGGCGGCGTTGGGGTTGCGGCGTGCCACCTCCACACAGGCCCAAGTTACGGGCGGCACGGTGTTGCGGCGCATAGGCTCCAGCATCAGGTTTTGGGGAGCCAGCTGCGGCAGCTGCTCGCGCACAATGTCAGCATAGTGCTTGTTGGTCACCACGATGATGTTGTCCCTGTCGATGAAATCCAGGAAGCGGCGGTAGGTGCTCTGCAAGAGGGTCTCGCCCGTGCCCAGAAGGTCGATAAACTGCTTGGGAGTGTGCTGACGGCTCACGGGCCAAAGGCGCGTGCCGATGCCGCCAGCCAGTATGACGCAATAATAATTCTTGTTCATTGTCGTTTAAGGTTCGTTTGGTGTTTTTCAGTCGTTCTAAAACTGCGCTAAATTACTAAATAAAACGATTGGTCGCATACTTTTATTATTGAAAAAAACTTAATTCACCGTTTTTCGCCGAAAAAGTCAAGGTCTGCGCCGAATTGGGTGCGGAAACTGAAACACAGGTGTCCCAACCGCGTCGCACAACACGGCAAACCTGCCCCCTCTGCACACGATTCTTTCCCGCACTGCACACCATACGCAGCGAGATAGGCAACAAAACTAAGAATCATTGTTTGATTCTTGTAAATCATTGTTTGATTCTTAAGAATCATTGTTTGATTTTCAAGAATCAAACAATGATTTATAGAATTTATGCCTATGCCGCTGCGAATGGTGTGCAGTGCGGGAAAGAAAAGTGTGCAGTGCGGGGCGATTTGTAGTGCCATGTCGGAAAAAAAGCGTACCTTTGCAGCAAAATTCACATTGCACTATGGTTTCAATAGATAATCTGCGGGTGGAGTTCGGGGCCGAACCGCTGCTGACGGACGTCAGCTTTGTCATCAACCCGAAAGACCGCATTGCCCTGGTCGGGAAAAATGGCGCAGGCAAGTCAACCATGCTCAAAATCATAGCCGGACTGCAACAGCCCACAAGCGGCACCGTGGCGCGGCAGAAGGACATCAGCATTGGCTACCTGCCCCAAGTGATGGTGCTGAGCGACGAGCGCACAGTGATGGAGGAGGCGGAGACGGCCTTTGCCCACATCAGCGAACTGCAAGCCCGCATCGACCGACTGAACCGCGAGCTGGCCGAGCGCACCGACTACGAGAGCGAAGCCTACATGGAGCTGGTGGAAAGGTTCACCCACGAGAGCGACCGCTTTAGCATGATGGGCGGCGAGAACTACCGCGCCGAGCTGGAGCGCACACTGCTGGGACTGGGATTCCAGCGCAGCGACTTCGACCGCCCTACCAGCGAGTTTTCGGGAGGCTGGCGTATGCGCGTGGAACTGGCTAAACTGCTGCTCCAGAAGCCCGACCTGCTGCTGCTCGACGAGCCTACCAACCACCTGGACATCGGCTCCATCCAGTGGCTCGAACAGTTCCTGGCCCAGCGCGCCAACGCCGTGGTGCTGGTGAGCCACGACCGTGCCTTCATCAACAATGTGACGAACCGCACCATCGAAATCAGTTGCCACCGCATCAACGACTATCGCGTGAAGTACGACGACTATGTGCGCCTGCGGGCCGAAAGGCGCGAGGCACAGATTCGTGCCTATGAAAACCAGCAGCGAGAGATGGCAGAAATCCGCCAGTTCATTGAGACCTTCCGCTACAAGCCTACGAAGTCGAACCAGGTGCAGTCGCGCATCAAGCAATTAGAAAAGATGGTGCCGATAGAGATTGATGAAATCGACACGGCACAGTTGCGCCTGAAGTTTCCGCCCTGTCTGCGGTCGGGCGACTTCCCCATCATCTGCGAGGACGTAGCGAAGCGGTACGGCCCGCACACCGTGTTCCACGACGTGACGCTCACCATCCGCCGGGGCGAGAAAGTGGCCTTCGTGGGCAACAACGGCGAGGGCAAATCGACGCTCGTGAAGTGCATCATGGGCGAAATACCCTTTGAGGGCAGCCTGAAGGTTGGGCACAACGTGCAGATTGGCTACTTTGCCCAGAACCAGGCACAGCTGCTCGACGGCAACCTCACCGTGTTCGACACCATCGACCGTGTGGCCAAGGGCGACATCCGGCTGAAGATTCGCGACCTGCTCGGTGCCTTCATGTTCGGCGGCGAAGCCAGCGACAAGTTCGTGCGTGTGCTCAGCGGCGGCGAGCGCAGCCGTCTGGCCATGATTCGGCTGCTGCTTGAGCCGGTGAACTTGCTGATTCTCGACGAGCCGACGAACCATCTCGACATGCAGTCGAAGGACGTTCTGAAGCAAGCTATCCTCGACTTCGACGGCACGGCCATCATTGTCAGCCACGACCGCGACTTCCTCGACGGCCTGGTGAGCAAGGTCTATGAGTTTGGCGGCGGACGGGTGCGCGAACACCTGGGCGGCATCTACGACTTCCTGCAAAAGAAGCAAATAGAGAGCCTCAACGAGCTGGGCCGCAACCTGCACAGCGCGGGCAGCCCCAGCGGACAGGCTCAGGCTCCGGGGCCGGCTGCCTCCCCTGCCACGTCCGACCCGACTGCCCGCCCCACTTCCTATCAGGAGCAGAAGGAGCACAACAAACTCGTGAAGCGGGCAGAGAAGGCTGTGGCCGAGGTGGAAGCCCTGATTGCCCGCCTGGAGGCCGACATTCGCCAGACAGAAACACAGTTGGCCACACCCGAAGGTGCAGCCAACATGGAACTTTTCACCAAATACAGTGAGCTAAAAAAGCAGCTCGGTGCCGCTGAAGACCAGTGGACCGAACTGAGCATGGAACTGGAGGAACTGCGTTAGATGCCCCACGCCGCCGGATTGCAGGTTCGCTCCAGGCGGCGTTCCGTGTCGTCGGGCAGTTGCGGATAGAAGTCAATGCCCGTGAGGTTCTCTACCTCATCGACACTGACGCAGTAGGAGCGCATTTCCGCCGAGACCGCCTTGTTCGGATAGACGAAGCCAATGGCCTTGGGCTGTTCTCCCAGCGAGAGAACAACCTTGAAGAAGCGGTCGGGCACCGATACGCGCACGCCTTTGCGCCGGCCAATGCGCGCCGGCGATTTGCTGTCGAAGATGGGGCCACACACGATGTAGAGGTCGCCATAGTCTGCTGCCCACTGGCGGCACTGCTGTTCCAGCTCGTTCCAGTCACCCTTGTTCAGGTCGTGGTTCTGCGGGCAGATGTTCGTCATGAGGAACGACTCGTCCATGGCTCTTTGCTCGTGCTTGTTGTCTCCAGCCGGACACATGTGGCCACGGTCGTAGCCCGAACCGGCATAGTCCTGCGTCGTCACGCGGGTGCGCTCACTCATCACCATGTCTTCGCCAAACTCATCCTTGCGCTGCACCCGACCCTTCACGCGGCTGGGTGTCAGCCGCCACGCCACGTAGTTGGGGCACAGCGTCTCCACGTTGTAGGAGATGATGAAGGCCGTCTTCATCAGCAGCACTTCGGGCTTCTTCGTCAGCGGCGCAGGCTGCTCCAGGTTCTCATACACCTCTTGCGAAAGCCCCTCGCTGGGTGCCTCCTGCATCTGGTAGTCTTTCTGGGCCTGGAGCGGATTCACAGACTGCGTGCCTTCAGCCGAACTGCCCGTGACGTAACTGTCGTCGGCATTCACCCGGCCCCATTTGTTCGCCGTCGGCTCTTCGGTGCCAGAGCAGTTGTTCACCACCGTCGTTGTCACATACACCGCTGCAAAGAGCACCAGGCTCGCAATCAGGTAGTAGGCTGGCTTCCGTTGTCCGCCAGTCCCGTTTCTCTTTCGTCTATTCATGATTTATTTGCTGTTGAAATTTCACTGTTTCACCGAGTCGGCCACCAAGTACAGCTCCACGGGCACCACCCCTGCGCCGAGCATGTCCAGTGCCTTGGCAGCCGAGTTGGAGAGGTCTATCACTCGCCCCTTGGCAAAGGGACCACGGTCGTGCACCTCAACCACGATGGACTTGCCGTTCTTCTTGTTCACCACCCTGACCTTTGTGCCGAAAGGCAGCGTGCGGTGCGCGCAGGTGTAGCCTTCTTTGCTGTAAACTTTTCCGCTGCTCATGCGCCGTCCGTGCATCTTTGCCGAGTAGTAAGTGGCCAGTCCCGTCTGGTAGGGCTTCACACTCACGCTGTCCTGCGCCTTCACTGCGACACAGCCCAGAGCCGCCATCGCCAGCAGGAGAGCCTTTATGGAATAAAGCTTTTCATGTTTCATAGCGACTGCAAAGTTATGAAATTTAACCGAAACTGGCTCCACACCCCACCCTCTTTTGCATCCTATAACAATTTTATCGTTTTTTTTTGCCAAAACACTTGCACAATCCAGAAAAAGTCCGTACCTTTGCACCCGCAAAACAGAAATCACATCGCGGAGTGGAGCAGTTGGTAGCTCGCCAGGCTCATAACCTGGAGGTCGCATGTTCGAGTCCTGCCTCCGCAACAAAAGGACGGTAAAGAACTGTTGTTCAGTTCTTTGCCGTTCACCCGTTAAAAAACTGGGGCAGAGACGGGTCTGCCCTGTCAAGGATTGTGAGTGGACATTGTTACGCCATGAGGGTGAAACAATGTCAAAAAAATGTTTACATCCAAGAAAAAAATCAACCTTTTAGAACTGGAAAAGTACAGGCTTCCTATCTATGCGAGGAAGTCCAAGGAGAAAGTCGTGTACTTCTACGTGCTCGACCCGCAGTCGGTCATCGACGGGGAGCCGAGGATGGTGCGCATACGCAAGAAGTTCGCCCACATCCACGGGGCGAGGCAGCGCGACGAAGCCGCCATGAGGTTCCGTGACGAGGTTTCGAGGAAACTGCGGGAAGGATGGAACCCCCTCATTGAAGACTGCACGCCCAAGGGGTTCACCACCTTTGACGACGCCATCAGGGTATATGAACGGTACCTGAAGAAAATGAAGAAGGACGAGGTGTTCACGGCCAAGACCTGCACGGACTACAACAGCCGGCTGGACATGCTGAAGCGGTTCAACCGGGAGGGTACACATATTTTATATATGTACCAGTTCAACACGGCATACGTGTCGGCGTTCCTCGAATGGATCTACATCGACCGCGACACCAGCCCGAGGACACGGAACAACTACCTGGCGTGGATCTCCTCCCTCGGCGCATTCTTCAGGCAGAACGGCTATGTGGAGAAGAACCCCGCCGAAGGCTTCCGCAGCCTGCGCGAGAAGGACAAGTTCCGCAAGCCCCTCGACGTGGAAGACATGCGGCGGCTGCGGGAGCACCTGGAGCAGACGGACAGGTACTTCCTGCTGGCGTGCATGTTCCAGTACTACACGTTCATCCGCCCCAAGGAGATGATGTGCCTGCACGTCGGCGACATCTCGCTGAAGAGGCAGACGGTGTTCGTCAGCCACAACATCTCGAAGAACCGCAAGGACGGGATGGCGACACTGCCCGCCCGTGTCATCCGCCTGATGATCGAGCTGGGCGTATGCTCATACCCCTCTGACTACTACCTCTTCGGCAAGGACTTCATGCCCGGTGCGCAGAAATGCTCGGAACGCAGCATCACCTACCGCTGGAAAGTGCTCAGGAAAGAGCTCGGGTTCCCCGCCTGCTACCAGTTCTACAGCCTGAAGGACACCGGCATCACGGACGTGATAGAGAAAATAGGCCTGGCCACGGCCAAGGACCAGGCACGCCACCATTCCGTGGACGTGACCAACCGCTACGTCAGGAACGCACAGATGAGCGTACACCCCGAACTGCTCAATTACGAGGGGTCGCTGTGAGAGGATGGAGAGGATGGAGAGGACAGAGAGGACGAGGGAGGAGGACGGGATGTGTTAAAAATACTATGTATTACGAAAATATTACACAAAACACTTGTTTATATAACAAAAATGTTGTACCTTTGCACCGTCTTAATTAAGGGATGTTCTAAAAATTAATTAACTGACAGTCGGATATTTCTGACGATAATTCGATATAATTTTGTACCTTTGCAGTACCAAACGACGTAATCATGAAGAAAACGACGATATACAGGAGACCGATGGATGAGAATC
>JAFTEV010000096.1 GCA_017453465.1 Bacteroidaceae bacterium
AAGATTCAAGGAAAGGATAGGCAAAAGAATAACTGGCTTTATGGAATGCTCGTGTTGATTCAACAACTCTCCCATGTCATTCGTGACAATCGTATCCACAAAAACATTTGTCTCGGGGTCTGCCAAATCAGATGTTTCCAATTCTATACTTCCAAGGTTTTTATCCTCGTAGATTTTATTGACAAGTTGGATTGCTGCTATAGACTCCACATAGATATTTTTACCCGTATGTGTGTCGTAGAGTAACATTGCATTGGGCTTAATACTCACATAGATATGTGACTCTAGAAAAAACCAATATTTCTTATTCGTTTCCATGATTGTTCTTTATCGTTTACAAAAGTTTGAATCTTACGGTTCCGATGATGTTGCGGGGCCGCAGCTGCGAGGTCTAGGTGTAGATGTCGAGGCCGCTGTAGTTGACACGGGTGTACTGGCGCTGGTCGAAGAGGTTGTTGAGTTGCAGCTCCAGGTCGATGTGCTTCAGCTTGAGCTTGGCGGTGGCATCGCCGAACCAGGCATGGCGGTTCTCGGCGGTCTGGTTGTTGTAGTTGTCCTCGGCGGCGAGGGTCAGCGTGAGGGTCTTGGTAGGATAGACGCTCATGGAGAGGCGCTGGGTGTTGCTGCGCACGGTGGTCGCCTGTTCGCGGCGGCCCTCGGTGTAACTGCGGCTCTGGGCGAAGCCGCTGCTATAGACGATGCCTATCCACTCGAAGGGGCTGAACGAGAGACTGCCGCCGAAACTGAGTCCCTGGGCATGGTACTGGTAGAGGCTCTGGCTGATGAGACGCTCGCTCTCAGAGAGGCTGTAACTGCCGAAGACGCGGATGGTGGAGCGCAGGAAATCGAAGCCTTTACTGGCCTCGCCGCTGACGCTGTAGTTGCTGGCGGTGGTGGGCTGGTTGACAGCCTGCACGACGCTGGTGGCTCCCTCGTAGTTGTAGCCGTAGATCTGGTTGTCGTGGGTGCGACGGTAGTTGAAGCCGATGTTGGCGAAGAGGGCGCGGATGGCACTGCGGTAGCGCAGGCCGACGTTGGCCCCGTAGTTCTTGGTCTCAGACAGTTGTTCGACGTAGCTGCGCTGGAAGGCACGGTAGTTAGACATGATGTAGCCGCTGTAGATGCCGCCCGGGTCGCCCACGGTCTTCGAGTAGCTGGCACCGCCATTGAGCCAGAGGTCGCGGGTAATGGTCCAGTTCACGGAGAGCGAGGGGAAGAAGAGCAGGTGGGTGTAGCCGTGCTTGTCCTTCCTGATCTTATCGTCGAGGGTCTGAGTGTAGAGTTCGAGGGGCAGACCGAGGGTGATGTCGAGGTCGGGCGTCTCGTACTTATAACTCTGGCCGAGGGCGAGACAGTAGGTGTTGTACCAAAGGTCGTTGCTGAGTTGATTGTGCTCGGCAGGGGGCGTGAAGCCATCGAGGTCGGTCTTGATGCCGTGGAGGTTGGCCGAGGCGCTGATGCCATAATTGAAGCGGAACACATCGGCCACGCGGATGCCGTAACTGGTATTGAAGCGTCCGGCAATGTGGTGGGAGTTCACGTCCTGCGAGTAGGCGGTCTGAGTGCCTTGCAGCAGCGAGTCGATGCCCACGGTGAGGGTGTTGGGACGATGGGAATAACCAGCGGAGAAGTGGAGGTCGAAGGTGTTCTTGCCGATGTTGCGGATGGTGTTGAAGGTGTTCGACACGGTGAGTTGCGGGCGGTCGAAGTGCTGGCGGACGCGGTTGTTGCCGTAATTCATGGGGGCAGTGCCTGTGCGCTCGGAAGAGAGCTGTCCGTCCACGCGGTCGCTGTTCCAGTTGGTGTCGAACTTCAGCACGTCGGCCACGAATCCGTTCTGTGCGTTCCAGTTGTAGCGGGCCTGTACGTTGAGGTTGTTCACCTTCGTCTCGCTGGTCATGGTCTCGGTGGTGAGCAGGCGGCTGTCGTCGCTCAGGAAGCGGTCGCCCACGCTGCTGCCCTCGCGACGGATGCGGTCGTTGTGGTAGGCGATGTTCAGACCCAGTTCGGTGTCCTTGTTGGGCTTCTCCAGGTGATTCATGGTCAGGATGTGGCTGTGGTTGTCGAAGGTGCGCTTCTGCGGCAGGCCGGAGCCGGTAGGCATGACGGTGCCCGTGGGGCAGAAGGGATAGAGGCTGACGCTGTTGATGCTGGAGTAGTGCTGCGTGAGTTCCTTCGACACGTCGTCGCCCGTGTTGTTGCCTTTATACAGCGTCATGTTCTGGCGACGCTTGGCAAAGTACATGCCCACGACCTCGGCAGTCCAAAGCGGGTTTTGGCCGATAACGGTCTGGCCGTCGTCCAACGGTCGGCTACCGATGTGCCAGCCGCCCGCCCACTGGATGCCACCGCCCAGCATGGTGTTGACGGCGACCGTTCCCTTGGCCGAGTCCTTCAGCTTCAAGTTGATGGCCACGTCGTCTGTGAGTTCCTTGCCTTGAAGCATCTTCACGGGCTGGTGGTTCTCCAAGACCTGCACGGTGGCCACGTCGCTGGCGTTGATGTTGTTGGTGGCCAGTCCGTAGCGGCCTTGCAGCAGGTCCATCTCCTCGACGTAGAATTTCTTGATGCTTTTGCCGTTGTACTTGATGCCGCCGTTGTCGGCCACCTCGATGCCGGGCATACGCTTCAGCACGTCGCCGATGACACGGTCGCCCTGCTGCTGGTAGGCGCCGACGAGGTAGTTCAGCGTGTCGCCATTCTGCCGAATCTTCTGCGCACGGACGCTGACCTCCTTCAGCTGCACGGTCTTCTCACGGACGCGGAAATCGACCCGCTGCGAACGGTTCGCTACGATTTTCACTTGATTGCCGATGGCCAAGCCCGAGGCGGTGACGGTCACGGAGTCGGCCTGTGTGGTGAACTCCAGCTTGTAGTGTCCTTTACTGTCGGTGTCGGCAAAGCCCAGGATATTGCCCGTGCCCTTCGGGGCCACGGTGACGTAAGCCTCCACGGTCTTGCCCTGCGCGTCGAGCACGGTGCCCTCGATGACGGTCTTCTGGCCGTTGGCCGTCAATGCCGCGAGGGCGAGGATGGTTGTGATGAGTGTTCTATACATATCGTAGTTCGTTTGTTTTGTTTCGCTGGAAACTGGAGGGAGCATCGCTGCGGCCTCCAGGGGTACTACTCGTTTACTAACTTAACTGTTTTTTTAAGCTTGCTCTTACTTCAGGAGGAACACTACAGGGATACAGAAATGGCTACGCACGGGACGGCCATTCAGTTGAGCTGGTTGCCAGTGTGGCATGATTCGGAGTATGCGCAAAGCTTCTTCATTGAGACGAGCATCACGTGAATACAGAATCTTAAAGCCTGTCAAGCTTCCATCTTTCTCTACAACAAACTGCACAACGACACGGCCTTGAATGTTGTCGGCCTCGGCACTCTCGGGATAATGCAGATTCTGTTTCATGAAAGTCCATAGGGCTTCTGTATCACCCGGATAGGACGGCATGACCTCTACTTCATCGAATTCATAGATGGTGGTGTCTTCGGGTATTCCTAATACGTGCTCTATGGCTCCGCGCACGACGCCATTCGGATTGAGAGCGGATGCCACGGCAAGACCAAGGGCAAGGGCGAATATGATGATGGACATGAGTTGACGAGGCGTGAAGAAACGACGGCGCAACTCGGTTCGCAAAATGCTACGAACGTTGGAGATGGTCTTGCGGACGGTGCCCACGGTGATGCCTCGTGCTTCGGCAATCTCATCGACGGTCAGCCCTTCGTCGTAGAACATCTGCCACACCTCGCGTTCGGCCTGAGGCAGACGCTGGAGGCGCGACTGCAACCACTCAGAGTTTTCGCGCTCCTCGGCCTCTTCTTGCGGTGTGACCTCGGTGATGGCGGTGCTATCTTCGTCCACCAACTCCACTTGCGTCCGATGTCCGCGCCACATGTTGACGCAGACATTACGGGCGATGCGCAGGATGTAGGCATCGGTGAGTTCCACCCTGCCGCGCACGTTCCATGCCCGGAGCCACGTCTCTTGCACCACCTCCTCGGCCTCGGTGTCCGAACCGAAGAATTCGCGGCCCATCAGCATCAGCCGTGGACGCAGCCGTTTCTCGATCTGAGCAAACTCAAGCTCATTTGTATGTTCCTTGTTCATAAGTCTTCACTTTTGGTCGTTCTGCCTATATAACACAAAACACCCCGAAAGTTTACCCATAAAAAATGTTAAATATCCGTTACCTCTATCCCTCCTTTCTGCTGGTAACGTGCTATGATGCGTGACCTGACTTGCTCTAAGCGGTAGGCCATGTAGTCGCGGCCGATTCGATCCGCTTCCTGACTCTGGCGGTAGTGCTCATTGAGGTCTGCACCATCGACGACATAGACGGTGCAGGACTTGTCGGCACGGATGGTGACAGGAGCGGCATCGCCATCGAGACAGTAGGGATAGTTGCCCACAAGGTCGCCCGCAGCGACGGTCTGGACAGTACTCTCGCCACCTTCGTAATTTCGGACAAGGTAATGGAAACTTCCGCTCTCAATGTAGCCAAAGAGACGGGCGGCGGCTCCCTCGGCCTCAAAGATGTCGCCATGCGAGAAGTGCATAGCCCGACCATGGCGCAGACAGTAGTCGCGCAGATAGGCCAGGGCCTCAGAATAATGTGTTTTTTGTTTCATACGCTCATGATTTTGCAGTTTTTTGCCTACAAAATAACAAAAAAAAGCGTAAAAAACAACTCGGCGAAGCCCGAAAACAGGTCGCCGAGGGTGCAACTCTAAAACTAGTTAAAGAAAAATCTAAAAAAAATGGCTCAAACCGTGATGATTTGAGCCAAAAAGGTGTGTTATTTCTCTTTGCCGAAGGTGAGCCCCTTGCGGAGTGTGCTCAGATAGCTGGGCGTAATGTTGAGGAACGAGGCGATGTCCTTCAACGAGAGCATCTGCACCACCTGAGGACAGCGGTCGATGAGCCGACGGTAGCGGCTGCGGGCGGTGTAGCGGTAGTGGTCGAGGTCGCGCCCATAGACCATCTTGAACAGGTTCTTCAGGATCTTCACGTCCATCTTCGCCATCTTCGGGTCGTTGTCGAACAGTGCCTGCAGCTCCTGTCCGCTGATGACGCGCACCTCGCACGGCATATCCGCCTCAATGCTCACCTCCGAAACGTCACCATCGAGGCAATAGGGGAAGTCGGCCACGAACTCGCCCTCGAAGGCGAAGCCCGTGCAGTAGTCCTTGCCCTCCTCGTCGTTATGCACCATGTACTTGAAGCATCCCCGCTCCACGAACGCCACCCACTGTGCCGGCTCGCCCGCCTCCTCCAGCGTCTCGCCGCGCTCCATCACGCGCCGCTCCCCGTGTTCCATGCAGTACTCTCGCAGGAACTCCAGGTCCAGCCCCTCCTTGTAGGAATTAAAGTGCTTGTTCGTTGTCATATTCGCCAATTATCTGATTCGCGGGTACAAAGGTAGTCATTTTTCAGCATAAATCGTTTCTTTTTGTTATACCACAGCCTTGTTTTAGACAAAATTTGCTTAAATTACGCGCGAAACGCTAAATAAATGCTCGACTTTCGATAAAAATAAGTACCTTTGCAAGGTAAAAAGAGATTTCATATAAAATGGAATTAAAGACTCTGATAGCTGAATGTACAGCATACGACTTCAAGGTGATGCTTGAAGAAAAGAAACCTAAGAGTTGGTTGAAGAGCGTAAGCGCTTTTGCCAATGGCTTGGGTGGTTCCCTTTTCTTCGGCATTGATAATGATGGCATTGTCAAAGGACTCGATGATGTACAGCATGTTTGCGAAGCTATCAGTAGTAAGATTCGTGATTACATGGATCCCCTGCCGGAGGTGGAGATGATTCCCCATGATATAGATGGTCTGCACATCTTGCAACTCAAAGTCAATGCAGGGCATTATACCCCATATTACTACGTTGGGGATGGTCAGCGTATAGCCTTTGTTCGTGTCGGTGATGAAAGTCTTCCTGCCACGGCAGAACAGATGGTACGTTTGGTACTGAAAGGTTCTAATAAAACTTTTGATTCCCTTCACACGGATTATAAAGTTGAAGACTATTCTTTCACGATTTTGGCCAACACGTTCAAAAAGCGTACCAGCCAAGAATGGGACAAAAAGTATCTCCTTTCATTTGGCCTTGTCACTAATGCTGGGCTTCTTACAAATGCAGGAGCG
>JAFTEV010000072.1 GCA_017453465.1 Bacteroidaceae bacterium
ACCTCAAGTCGCATCGTGGGGTAAGGGGATGGTGGCTACATATTGATGTTGTGCTGTTGCTTTTTACTGAAAGCTGCTACTAACGACTCATAAATCTACCCTTAATCGTGTATTGGATGATAGTTGCGGATTTTAGGTTTATTTCATATCGAATTTTCTTGATGCCTTTTGACAATTCTTGCATTTGCTCGTCTGTAACATCAAATGAGATTATTGCAGGATATAAAGTTACTGTAACACCTAATGCCGACCTGACAATAGGTAGAAAATCATCATTCGCATAAGTTACTACACAATCCAATCGACTATCATCCCCCAATTTAACAAGGAAGGGAGAATTTTTTTTAACATGAATGGCATAGTTCCTCCACGTAAAGAAGTTAATACGATAAACAACTTTATCACCTTGCCCTAAAGCAACCATTCCTATATATAAATCAGACTTGGGAGTCGTGCTGTTAGTTACACGATGTGCGCCACAAACTTGGCGAAATCCATCACTATTGACAGCGTCATCCCATACTCCAACCTTATTCTTTTGAGGATTCCAAGTTGTCTTGAACATTTGATCAATGGCTTTCTGAGTTAGTTGAGCCTTTACTGATGATAGGCACAATACACATACAATGAATAAAAAAATCTTTCTCATATGATAAAAAATTTAGATATAATAATCATCATAAAATCTCTTTGAATTTCAGAAACTAACGGCAATCCTTCCAGCCGAAGCCTCTAAAAGTACACCTGAACGGAACTGGTAATTAATACTTACAAGTTCCATCAATCCACCAACAGCAATAATACTACACCCCACTGCCACGGGAGTCTGCTTTCCTTTACTCAATGCACAAACAATGCCACCAGTGGCACCAGTACAAATAGCACCTATCCTCCACATTGCTGATCGCCGTTGGAATTTTCCGGCCTTTGCAATTAGTTCCGGAAACGTGGAATGGCCAATATCATAGCGTGTCGAAGTATCAATCTTCAGGTCAACCACTTTCGTTGAATCAGAACTTGTATGACTACGTTCTTTGCGAACAGTGTACTGCTGGGCATTTACAGACACACCCATACCTACTACAAGCATCAACAATACTAACAATTTTTTCATAATCTAGTAATGCGTTTCGGGAGTGCGTCGGTTTTTCCAGTGCATCCCTCCACATGATTCTAACAGTTTATTACTTCAAAAAAAACGAAAACCCGAAAGCCTTATGAGACTCACAATTTCAGTAAGGATTTGGAAAGTCAAGATACGATTTGAAATCGAAATCTGACAACCAACAGGGAGGGGAAACCCTCCCACCTTCGGGTTTTCGCCGCAAAGATAATCAAAACTTTTCAATCCAACAAAAAACTCATTATGGAAATCATTGCAGAAATCGAAAAGAATCCCACACATGGCGGAGCAAGGCCTGGTGCAGGGAGAAAGCGCAAAGGAGTATTCTACTATGGATTCCGTGCCAGGCAAGAAGTACACGACATCCTCAAATCCGTCGAAGGCTCTAAAGCCGACTTCATCAACGAATGCATCCTGAAAGCCGCTGGAAGGCTCTAAAATCACTGTTTTCATGCGTCAATCATTCTGATTTGTACGGGGCGGTCGCGTCGATGGGCGGCCAGCCCCGTCATTTTTTTACTCAATGCCGACCCCTCCCCACGGGAAAAAGAATAAACCGCATCTTCATTATTTCTCTCATTTTTTTGTACATTAAAAAAAATTTATGTACCTTTGCAACGTCGAAATAAAAGAAGTAAAAAGCAAGCAGATGGACAAACAAGAACTAAAAAAGCAAATTCTCCACAGGCTAATGGAATTGAAAGCCGAAGACCAAATGAACAGATTTGTCTTCACAGAATTGGCAAACGAGAATTACAAAGACCTGAGAATGGATGAAGTACTCGACTTCGCCAATGACATCCAAAAAGAAGTCGAGAGACTCGAACAACTTCTGAAAGAACTTGATTAACAAACCAGCCCTCCCTTCTGGAAGGGCATAAAAAACACCTGATATGAGCAACTTTGACAAAGACATGAAAAAGCTGGAAAAGCTTTACAAGGAACATAAACAAGAAGAATTTACGGCACATTTCACACAGATGAAGGAAAAATACCCATCCGAAGACTTCGGCGCAATCATGCTCAAATTCGTGAAAGGGAACTACCAACAGATGAAGGAGGAAGTGCAGGAACTGGCGGGCACAATAGAGCTTTACAAGCAAGTGGAGCCATTCAAGGAAATCGTGCCTTTCAAGTACATTGCGGAACACTACTTCGGAAAAAGTGCAGCATGGCTCACCCAACGTATCAAGGGAACCCCTGTTCGCGGCAGAATCTACACGCTGAAGCCGGCAGAAATCGACACCTTCAACACGGCCCTGCACGACATCGGTGCAAGACTTGGCTCCATTTCTATTTGTTAAAACTGATTTATTTCGACACCCAGCCCCACGGATTGATCCATCCGTGGGGCTTTCTGTCTCAGTCCCTCCCCTTATCCGCCACGTTAGGTTATATCAGCCATTATTTAACATTTCAAGCACAAAAACCCTATGAATAAGCCAGGCAGTGAACTGAATAGTTACCCCTAAAAACAGAAATGTTAAAGAAACCCAATAAAAAGACAACAAAAAGAAATTCAAAAAAGTAACATCCGCAGTGACGTTACTTTCCTAAACACTCCCAGAGTCAATACCGACGTGCCCTATTCTCAGATTCACCCTTTTTCGCACCCAAAAAGGAAATATGACAGGCAATCACACACCTTCGGCCAATAAAAAGTGTGAGTCCTGCTACAAAAAAAGGTGCGAACCATCGCGGTCAGCACCCTCCAAAGAATTTAGAAAAAATGAAACCATTGAACCTATACATAGGGCACAGTGACATGAAGTCATGCTCCTTGCCGTCAGAATCTTGCAGGGACGAATGAAATGGAATCCTTCAGCAGGTCGCCGTACTTGGTCCAGATACGTTTGTCCACCACGTCTCCAAAGTGGGTGGCCTCTTCTGGCAATACGGAGTCATTGCGTTCTGCACGTTTGTCCTTTTCAAACTTTCCGTCTCGTTGCCTTACACGAGTGTTGTTCATCGATATGAGGATGTATTTGCACTTTGTTGCATTGAATCGTTTCAGCGGGAAGCGTATGTCCGTTTCTGCCAGTATCTGCGACCAAAGCAGAAACTTGTCATGTTGCGGTGGTTCCATGCCTCGGTGGGTGAACTGTTCTACTGTCCATCCCTGTTTTTCCAGACGGGCGACGGCAATCTGATTGTATGTCCGTTTACTGTTGGCACGTCGTGCATCGCCATAACGGTCACGGTAGAACCTAACCACCTTGCAAGGGTGATGCCTGTAGTAGTGGCAGAATTTATCAATAAGCGCATTGATTTCAGTGTCGTCCTCGTCGTCACGCCGCACGAAGAACTCATTGATGGTGTTGTCCACCGTCCTGCCTATGACCGTGTACTTGTTTACGAAGTCGTAGTCAGAAGGCTGTGCCACCTCCATAAAGCTTGCTGCGCTTCCCCAGTCGAAGCAAATCTCCAAAGGTTTATTAGGGTTGCAGTCCAGGTCAAACCGTGAATCCAGCTGTGCCAGCTGCTGCCAGGAGTATTCGGTGTCCTCCGCGAAATCACGTATGAAATGGTCATTCGTAGCATTGTAGTACTTATGCCGCTCATCTATCTTGTAATAGCAATTATCCACACGGTCAATTACATAGTTCAAGATTTCTATCATGAACGACAACTTCTCCATTACCTTGTACTGGTTGATGATATACTGCATTCCCACATTGGCGATGTTGTCAAAGATGGAAGCCAGCACAAACAGAGTCCCGTCGCTGGAGACAAACGGTGTGATGGTGCGCCTGAGCCGGATGCACTCATTCCAGACCTCTCGGAAAAGCTGCAGGTCACCCTGCATTTTCGCATCGATAAGGACGAGATAAAGCTTCACCACTTTATTCCATACGTCAAAGAGCTGCACACCCCGCTCCTGCTCATAATACTTGGCTGGCTCCAACAGCCACTTCTGTTCAGGCTCATAAGGCATGGATGACAGGAACGTGTTACCATGGTGCTTATATACAGGGCAGCGCGACAGCCTTCCGAACTTGTCCTCATTACCACGGTTCGTAGGTGCCACCTCCTGGTCAAACTGTTCCTTGTCCAGTGTCTGTGCCTCGTCGGTAATATTGTAATCCGCAGACGGGCCACGCGAGTTCCCGTCCTGAGTAAGGATGTACAGGCAGTGACCATTGCTGAAGGTGATGCAGTGCTCGTATGAAAGGATGTGTTCGTATGGGCGGAACCATCCGTCAGGAGGTGTCCGGCAAACAACATAGTCACCACTTTTAGTTTTAGGGTCATACCGCTTATAGCCCAATGTTTCCAGCATTTTGAAGGTGGAAGGCAGCGTCTTGGTGAGCGCCTGACCATAAGTTGCCTGTGCCATGGTAGTCACACCACGCGGCATCATGCGCACATTCTCGTCCACTTCTGCCCCCACGATGTACGATTTGCCTGTGCCACGGCTCCAAATGATGTATTTGTGCCTGGCACGCATCAGCTGGTACATTGCCTGAGCCGGATTCACCGTGATGCTTTCCTCCCAAACGCTTTCTTCCATCTATAGCTCAGAAACGTTCCAGTATCAGATAATTCTTCCCGTTCCTGCTGACAGGCTTGAAACGGCTGTGTCCAATATCCCGAACCAATCTTTCGCCATCCTGCGGCGTAAACTTCTCCGTCACCGTAAGCAGCACCTTGTCCTCTGTGATGGTGATAGCCTCAATGCCCTTTCTGTCCATCAAGTACTTCACCAATGCCTTGTTTGTCTTTCTGGGTATCATTATGATAATAAAATAGTATTAGGTTTTAATAAAATAGCACTAAGAATTAAAAATTTCTTCAGCTTCCATGTCCGACTCGATGGGTTGCAGCAAGGCATCCTGCACCTGCTGCAAATCTGCAGCGTCCAGCCCTCTCAACTTTTCCAGCGGAATATTGACCGAATGTCCAGCACCATTGTTTACCTGAATGTAGAACACGTTCTTCTCCATGCGGCGTGGATCTTCAGCCACAGCTGGTTTCTCGCCGATCATCTCACGTAACACTTTCTTGGCCGCATTCCAGTTCTTCAGGTCACCCTTCAGTTTACACTCACGAATCAGCTCCATCTGGTCTTTTATCATCCACGCAAACGACAACTCCCAGTCAAACGTGTGCTCCGTCTTGAACAACTGCTTGGCATGAGCAATATCCCGCCGCAACTGCGTCTTCGACATCCTATATTTCGCCTGCATCAACTTGACCACATGTCGCTCATCAGGATACTCATCAATCAGCCTGGCCGCAGCGACCACACGCTGAAACTCCGCCTCCAGACGTTCTGGCAGCGGATGCTCCTCTGGTGCAAGGATATGGGCCAGTATCTCGTCCGACCTGACATCCGACAAAGCAGGAATCCCTCTCATATCATCACTTGTTCATGCTATAAACCTGTTTCCGAAGAAAACTCAGCAGCTCTACCCGACACGCAGCCTTACCCGCAGGTTCCGAAAAAGTCACCAAGCGACAACCCAATCACCCCTTCCGTGCAATGGCATACTGGAGACGCTCGACATCCTTTTTCAAGGCAGCAATCTCCGTCTCATACTTCACACGCTTGGGGCAATCAGGCAGCGGATTCGGCACATCACCCTTCGTCTCCTGCTGATACTCCAGCAGGTTCGACTTGCGCAGAATCTTTGTCCTTGCACTCTTCAGCTGTTTCTGCAGCTCTTCCTTCGAGAGTTCCTCAAAGTCCGGAGCCTCCGTCTCCTCCACCACAGCAGCTGCATCCTTTGGCTCCTCATCAGCCAGCACCGCTTCCACAGCATCATCCTCAGGAATTGTGCCCTCGTCAAGAAAACCACTGACAAGCGGATACAACTTCTCCATTCTCGTAGTCAGCCTGTCAATCGCATCCGACAGGGTTCTACGCTCTGCCACATGCTCATCATCGTTGCCTTCCGCCACCTTAGCCATTTTTCTGTGAGCCATCTCGCGCTCACGGTACATCCTGGCATATTCTATGATAGCTCTTCCAGCACCTGCAGGCGCATCCATCTCGCCAGCCTCCACCTTCATGCCCAGTTCATCCAGCGTCAGCCCCTTTTTCTCGTCCTCCTGCCCAAGTTCCTCCGGCTGCTGCCCATCGATCACGCCCAGTTCAGCATCCGTGTCCTCCACCTCACATCCGAAGAAACGCACATACTGTCTGATGTTCTCCACCAGATGCAACCTCGCGCCCTCACCCTCGTCGATGCTCTTCAGCCTACGCACAACACCAGGCTTGAATCCCGATGCCTCCAGAATCGCTACACCTTCGGCAAAATTACGACTTCTGGAATTCAGCCAGTCTATGGCCTTCTGTCTCTGATTACCGTTTACCATAAGAATTGATATTTTAAGTAAAAAACCGCGCGAAGATAGTGCGAAAATCACTGCGGACCATAGGACAAAAAAAGCCCCGCATCCGAATAGATGTGGAGCCTGGTTGCACCGCCAGCCCAAGCGACGACTTCTTGTTCAATTAAACGGCGTACCAACTGCCGGGGCTTCAATGGTGTCAGCCGCACGCCGAATGCGGGCGGAGAGGTCAAGAAGAGCGCCACGCAACTGCGCCGCCTCGTCGGGAGTGAAGCCGCCCACGCCTCCATTGCCGTCGATGCCATACATCTTCTGCTGAAACCAGGGCACGGACTTGTTGAAATACGTGCGCACTATCTCACGCCATGACACGGACAGATAGATGTCCCTCATGCGCTGCTTCATGTCTGTGATTCGTTCCTGTTTTGTTGCTACTTCCATTGTTGTCTTGTTTTTGTGGTTATTTCTTATGGAAGGCTCTCCCCGAAGGGAGAACCGTCCGTTTGTTTCATTTTGGCATGTCCGTCATCCTTGCGAAGATGTCCTCTGCGTAGTCGAGGAGTTCAGGGTAGCCGTTGGGGTAACTGTTGCAGTAGTTTCTGATGGCCTCGATGAGTTCTGCCTCTTCTTGGCTCAGTTCCATCTTGATTTTGTCTCTTTTTGTCATGGTTGGTACTTGCTTTAATTGAACACTGCAAAGTTACTAACTTTTTGGAAAGTAAACAAACCTTTTACTAATTATTTTGTTAGTAAACGAAAGATTTAACATTTGAGCACAAAAAGCCCCGCCGAAGCGGGGTGGAATTTTCATTCACATTTCAGTCTCCTGCTGGCTACTTCACTTTATACACAATGTCCGCTATCATAAGCCGCTCGACTAAAGAGGCCGTTCTTCCATGCCACACAGCTCCAGCGTGTGTAGCCTCCTCAAAAATCATATCCAATCAATCTCGTCAAGTTCATTCACAACCTCAAACAGCTTTCTTCCGTCCAGCAATGCACGTGCCCATGCTTGAATTGTTTATGAACCTCGGTATGGATGCTCCACTTCTTTTTGTGGTCCTTGCCATATCGAGCAATCTCACGCACACCACTGCCGCTTCAGCTTCTGCCGGCGTGTGTATCCTCGCATTTCCTAATCCCATTCCATGTCTTCAAGTTCGTTCACAATCTCGTAGAGCTTCTTCCCGTCAATCTTGAAACCACGAATCAGGTCATTGGGCGAAGACCACGTGCTGATGATTCGGTTCGGCCCATCTGAGACCTCTACCCCTCCGTCCTTGCAATGGTAGAAGTAGTATTCCATCCCCTTGTGCCTGATGATTAAGGTCATTCCGACGGCAGCGAACTCATGGAACAAAAGACATTCGTTCCAAGTGCTGTAACCAGAATTAGAATTTCGGATGTTGCCAGAAGGCGGAAATTCCTCATTGAGATAGTCTTCCCATCCGTCCTCTATTACATGTTTGATTCCTTTTACCATTATCTTTTCATTTTGCGAACTTTTTCCAACAGTTTTTTCATTTTTGGAGTTAAAGCATGTGCATCTTTCTCTGGGCGACCATCTTTCCAGTAATGGAAATGTGGCTTTATTCCCTTATGTTCATTTGTATGTATAGCCCATACCTTCCGATGATCCTTTCCGTACTTGGCGATTTCCTTTATATCGCTGCCATCCCTCTTGATGGATACATACACACGGTTAGCCGTATGGCTGACGCGAGGCATTCTTTCCTGATTTCCTTTCCTGTATTCAAGAATCTTAATGTTCTTGGTCAGGCTTCCCGCTTGCTTCCATTCCCATTTGTCGCGAGTGCCATAATTCAATTCTTTCCTTGAAAAGCTACCGTTTCCTCCCATATTCCTTCAATCTCTTAATATACTCATTCGGATAATATACACTGATATCCTCACGCTCTCCAGGCATCATGTCGCCATAACGAAGAATGAGCCGGGGACTGATTCGCCGCAGCATTTCCTCATAGCCCTGCCTCCAGAAGTACATCGAGAGGGCTGACGAGCGTATGCCCATACAGTTGACGGCAACCACACTGTTGGTTGGCATTCCGTCAAAGCGGTAGCCGAAACTCTCAGGCGTTGACCAAGTGGCATTAGGAATCACCCTCACTCCCTCGCTTTGCCACCATGCAGCCAACATCTTCCCCCTGTAGTTCTGCCAAATGCGCATAGACCCAGGCATATCAGCATACTGACTGAAATCCGGGGCTATCACACAACAAAAGCGTCGCAACACAGGCAAATAACGCTCTGCCTGCCCCCACACACGCTCAAACTGGTAGTCATCAATATAGAAATGAACGCCCGAATCGAAGTCACGGCTCCGCACAGCCACATTGAACGGAACAAGTCTCTCTGGCGGCTCGTCCAGAAAAGGCTGCAGACACGGCATATCCAATTCACCTGCAAAGGTAACACTTTTATTCAAATGCAGATTCAAAAGCCTATATTTTCTTTCATAAATACTCATGACATCAAAACAAAAAGAGGCACCACGGACAAGAAATCCGCAGTGCCTTTCCCCAAAAAAGAAAAAGACTAACCGCCAAATTCGGGATGTGTCACAATCCCTGTAACGACACAGGTCTCACCAGCAGACGTAAATAACAGGAGTCCATCCCTCAGCAAGGCATTCAGACCCCCCGACGACAAACTGGAATCCACTGCAAATAAAAGAATCGTATTGGCTCCAGACCCTGTTGAACGAACAAACTTGAAAGTACCTTTTTCCTCGACACTGAACGAAAAAGCTTTTGAAGCCTCAAGCAGCCGGGTAAACCCATAAGGTCTGTTATAACGAATACTGAGACCACCACGCTGAGTAACCTCACACGGAAAATCATTCAGCACAGTAAAATCATCCGTGACGAAATCCCCCTCAAAAACCAAGTTCCTTGGGCACTCATACGTAAAGCGCAGCGGCACACCATTGCGATCCGTGCTCGCAGTGCCAGTCGTCACAGCGTCGCCAGCAACCCTCCTGGCTCCCACCAGCCGGTCACCCATCAGATACTTCACGCCATTCTTGTCCGTCACCACGAAATACATCTTCCGACCTCTTGTGGCATTCATGAAGCCCAGGATCACATCAATAACCTTCGAGCGCACCAGGTCCAGCTGATACAGCACACTCTCGCCACCGCGCTCACCCTGGTCTGTCATCGTCAGAACACCAGTGCCGTCCGTAAACTCCAGCGTATGAACCTCAGCTCCTATTTTCAGCACAAGGTCACCATCCCACTTCCCTGCAGCAGCCAGCGTCAGGGGAGAAGCCGACGTACCCTCAGGCAGCGAAGGCCACATCTCCACCTCGTCCCAGTAGCCATACTGGATTCGTTTCACAACACCAGCCAGGTTGTCGAAGTCGGCGCACGACACACCGCTGTCAATGTCAGCCAAATTAACACATTTCTTCTCCATACGTCTCAAATCCGCTTTTATGCCAAGACTGCCGTCTTGTCTCCTTCGTAAACCAGACTTCTCGCACATTCATACGTGAAGCGCAATGGCACCCCGTTACGGTCCGTGCTTGCCGTACCCGTCGTCACAGCATCACCAGCCACACGCTTAGCAGCATTCAGACGGTCACCCATCAGGTAGCTCACGCCATTCTTGTCCGTCACGATGAAGAACAAATCCCTGCCTCTCGTCGCGTTCATGAAGCCCAGAACCACATCACTCGTCTTCGAGCGCACCAGGTCCAGCTGATACAGCACACTCTCGCCTCCGCGCTCACCCTGGTCAGTCATCGTCAGCACACCAGTGCCGTCCGTAAACTTCAGCTTATAAGCACGGCAGCCATTCTTCATCACGACATCGCCGCTCCACTTTCCTGCGTTTGCCAGCGTCAGCGGAGAGTTCTCAGTCCCTTCAGGCAATGACGGCCAGCTGCTCACATCGTCCCAGTAACCATAGATAATCTCATCCACGACACCAGCCAGGTTGTCATAGTCGGCACACGACACACCGCTGTCAATGTCTGCCAATTGAACACAATTCTTATCCATATTCAAAATCCTATAATTAAAAATCCAACAACATCCTGGCAGGTGCCCCGTGCCGCAGACCAGCGTGCCACCGGCACCTGCCAGGAAAAGAAAACACTCTCATCAATCCGGCACAGTCATGCCCTTGTCATTACACAGGAACATCGACTTGTCAAATGTCGCAAACTGGAATCCCAGCACATACTTCCCGGCAGCTGTATAGAGGTAAGGGTTACCGCTGTTGAACGGAATAATCCTGTTCATGTCGCTCTCCTGGTCATACCCATAGAACTGATTCTCCTTGACGGTAATCCACACAAACTGGCTGTTCGCCGGCATACCAGTCAGGCGAATCAGCTTACACTTCTTCTGCGTATTGCGCAGCCACTGCTGGCCGGCAGTCTCTGCACCACTGCCTGTGACGAGCGTGCCCTGGGCATCCAGCCAGTCATCATACATCTCGCCAAGGTCATTAGAGATGTGCATCTGCACCTCATACTTCTTCATCGTGTCCGGGATGGCACGATACATCTTCAGAAGTTCCGTACCGATATTGGCCGGAGTCAGCACAGCCATGCCGCGATAGAGATTCCCGTTAGCCACAGAAATCTCCTTATCCGTAATGCCCTGCTGGATGATAGTCAGCGGACCGTCAAAACTGTCCGAAAGCGCAGTCTTCGATGTGTCGCTGTCATACTTGGCTGTCAGAATCACATCGTGCAGTTCCTTCGACGCCACCTTGATGCCATAGTTGTTCAGCCACACCTCAAACGGATGACCATTCGGGTCAAGCCCGCCCTTCACCTCAGTGATATACGCACGACGATACCGCTCAGGCTCGTCGCTCATCTCCATCACACAGGGATAAACCTTCAGAGTCCTGGGCACAATCTTGCCCGAAGCCAGCTGCCCAAGGAACTTTCCCGTGTACTTATGACTGATTCTGCCCAGAGTTGTCCGACCCAGGGTAATCGAATCCTTCACACCAGGCATCGGGGTGAAATGCTGCAAGATGTCACCTGCCTGTTCCGCATCCAGGGTCACAAGCAGATCCTGATGCTCACGCACCGCCTCAATTACAGCGGTAATGTCAATAGGGGTTGTCAAATCCATAACTTAAAATCTTAAAAAAGGAAAACACTACTTTCGGTTCTTCGCATTGTAGAACGCACGCATCTCCTGGTTGATGTCATCCTTGGCGGTCTCATCCAGCTTCTGCTGCTTGGCATCCGATGCACCCGCTGGCAACTGATTGCCAGCCGGAGCCTGGATGGGGAACTGCCCCACAAGGCCCTTCAGGGCCAAAGCCTTGTTCTTCACTCCGTCCATGCCCTTGACATTGTCAGAGACAGAATCAAGCACATCCTCCACATCCTTCAGCTGCCGCCCAAGCTCCTTCGCCTCGGCCAGAGCACCCTCTATTTGCTCCAGCTGCTCCTTGTTCAGCGTCACGTCGCCATCCTCTTCCGTCACCTGGTTGCTTGCGATGGCCAACAGAGCAATCAGGTTCACAAACTTCTTGTTCATAATAACACCGATTTTATTGATTGTTTGAGTTTGAATACCACCTACCGTGTCCTGTGCCGCGCCGCTCTGCGGCGTGGTTGTGTCCTGTGCCGCGCCGCCCTGCGGTGCAGATTTCATCAGCCCCTTCAGCCCGTCCAGCAGTTCCCTGACAATCGATCTCTCCTCACGCCCTGGGAAATCCGGTGCAGGCAGATTCAGTGCAGCACAATTCTCCACAATCTGATTACGGCTCTCCTCATTCATGCGGTTCACGCCAGGAATCACCCTGTCAACCAGCCCCCATTCCATAGCCTCCACCGCCGTCATCCAGCGTTCTTCAGCCATCAGCGTGATGACATCCTCCATGCTCTTCTTTCCCTTGGCTCGCGCCGCATACTTCCTCGCAATGGTCAGGTTAAAAGCCTCCTGGCTTTTCTTCAGGCTCTCCAGCTCCTTGATGGTCCCCTCGATGTCCTCTATCTTCATGCTCTTATAGATGCTGATGAGATTAGAACAATTATGTACCATCAAGAAAGCATCCTCGGCAATCTCCACCTCTTTCGCGCCATAGGCCATCCATGTGGCCGCAGACGCACAGCAACCGATGAAACGAACCACCACATCACCATGCTGCTCAAAAAGCTTGCTGATGGCCAGCCCCTCATTCACACTGCCTCCCAAAGAATTTATCACACAAAGCACTGGCACATCCTTATACCGATTCAGCAGATAACTCACGTTACTACGCTGGTAACCCCATGAATCCAACATGCCGTTAATATTGATTTGCTTTCGCTCCATACACATTATATATTATTAAGGTATTGCAAAGATAACACATCTCCCTCCTTTCATTGCGTGACAGAAACACCCCGAAATATGGCTTTTTCGCCATATTTCGGGGTGTCCCTCCCATGTCGCTTTGCGGCGTGGCTCATTCTTCCACGGCAATTTCATCCTCCACCTCCACCGACGGGCCTGGCTCCTGAGCCGAGAACCTGAACGCATCACCATTCATGCCCGCATTCCCGCCAGAACTCCTGCCACTGCTAAACAGCAGAGGCACGTCCTTCGTGCCAGAAAGCAGCACACACCCATTCCTGTCCCTGTGCATTACCAGCCACTGCCCCCTTTCCAAACGCTGCCTAATGCCAGAATCCGTATCATTACGAGGTATCACGCCACTGATTTCCACATTCCACAGCTGCCCTCCATCCCCCAGTTCCTGCTGTTCCGTAAATACAAAAGCCGCATTATAAAACACAGGCAACTCCACCAGCATCTCCTCATCACTCACACTTACCCGCACCGTACCTTTTGAAAAATCTGGCTGCAGCCTGTTGAACACCTCGGCAGGAATGGCAACAATCCTGCCAAGACCACCCACATTATCCATGCTGTAAGAGATTCTCTTCATATAAAACCCTCCCTTTCTGTGCTATTGTCCCATAATGGGACAACTGTTCCAAAACAAACAACGTGTTTTTAACAAAATTTTCATTCTTTACGCACCTTTTCGCGATTCTGCGGTCTCTGAGCCACATCTTCCTCAGCGCATCCACCTGCCAGTCATCCTCCGTGAAACCAAACGTCCGGCGGAAAAGACGGATACACTCAGCAAGATTACCACTATACAGATATGTAGCCGACAGGAAAGTCTTGGCCAACGTCTCACACCGAAGTTCCAGCACACGGCAAAACAGACGCTCGTCGCTCGCCGACAAAGCCCAACCATAACGGTAAAACTGGTCACGGCTAATCTCCACCGCAACACGCGCAGGATACTGGCGGCCCTCACACCGCTTGTCAAAACGATGTCCGGGCTTCATCAGCCGCCCATTGATAAAAGCAGCCAGCTCCCTGTCACCACGCACGTCCACCAGCTCAGGCCAACGGGAATCATATACCCTGAAGTTCTGCAGCAGATAACGCCTCACATACGGCTTACAATGAATCCAGATAACAAATCGCTCTTTTGCCTTGCCCATAACAAACTAGTCAAAAAAATTTTTTTTACATTTTTCCCGACCAACCGACCAACCGACCAACCAACACATCATCCTCGTTCATCCTCAGTCAATTAGCCATCCTGCAAGGCCGTTGGTCAACCGTCCAACCGTCCAACCAGCTGCCCCGACACGGATTTTTCTGCAAAGATACAAAATTCATCCCACACTACCAAAAACCAACCACGACCAACCAAACCAACCACAATCCAACCAACCACGACCAACCACCAAAAAACAACCTAACAAATTACAAACTACACATATACACTATATTTTTCAACCTGTGAAAAACCGCTGCGGTTGGTCGGTTGGTCGGTTGGTCGCCATTTTCCGAAAAATTTTTCACACATGCTCAATACTTCTCCTCCTTCTCCCCTGGGGGTATTCGGGGGATGAGAAAACAAATGCGCCCAACCTCACGGCCAGGCACATTCCACAAAGAATACATGAAAAAATCAATCATCACCCTCCGCACACCTCAGAACGGCAACTCCAGCTCCCCCGCCGCCTTCTCCATTCCCTCCTCGTGCTCCGTCCGCTCCAGGTCAATCCCGTACATCGCTGCAAGCACATCATAATTCATCACCACAGCACTCGTCTGCTTCTGCCGCCACTCCATCTTGCGCATTACCTGCATATTCGCAACCGTCCCAGGACGCAACTCCACACCATCACTCACAGCAGCCTCCACAGCCTCGCGCCAGCGGAACTTCCAGTTACCCACATTGCCAATCCAAGCCTTGTTGCTCGTCAGGTTCGTCGTCAGCGTCTGCAGCGTCAACGGATGATTCTGGCTCCCCAGCTTCTTCTGATACTTCCCGTGGACACTCGTCAGTGTAAAATAAATCACAGCCGACTCAGGCCCAGGAGGAACCCGCGTGCCGCCACCCTTCAGCGTCACCTTCTGCCCCCTGCGGATGCAGAAATCACGGCCCTCCCTGATCTCACCGTCATCCAGCATCTGAGAAAACACAGCAAAAAATGTGCTCACCTTGTCACTGCCCATCAGCATACCCACCTGCCAGCGCACCTTCTCCACAGCCAGGCGGAAAAACTCCTCATACGTGAACGGCAGCTTCAGTGCGGGCGCATACTCGCAAAGCAACTTCACCGTCGAGGCAAACATCGACACCGTCGTAATCACACGAGCCTGGTCACCCGTCGGGTCACTCGTCCGCTCCACCGCATCCTGCAGCTCACGCTCCGTCTGCTTCAGCAGCGCAGCAAAATACTTCCTGAACAAAGGACGCAGCTTCAGCACCTCCAGCAACAGATAGCTCAGTCCATCCTTCTCCGCCTCCTTCAGCTCCTGGAAGATACGCTGGGCCCGCTCGTCAAAATGTTCACGCTTTGGCACATTGCACAGCACCACGCGGTTGGCCAGCGCATTGTCATCCTTCTGGGGCGACTCCTGCCCAAGCAGCACAACAGGCGCATACACCTTCGACACCGCAATATTATTGCTCGTCGCATCCTTCCGCTTCGTCTTGCCGTCACCGTCATAAGTCACAGACTTCAACCCCTGAAACTTATTGTCAGTAATCTTCTCGTCATTATACTCCTCCATCACCTGAGGCACGTCCCTGAACCTCTCCAGCACAGAAAAGAAGGCAGCATCCGAACCGAAATTCAGGTTAAACGACGGAGCGTCCGGCTTCACGAACAGCGACCGGATACTCAGCGCAATCTGCGTCTTGCCGCTCATCGTCGGCCCAAGGAAGAAAATTGACGTGAATAAACGCCTGATAGGATGAATATCACTGCGGAAAGCACACATGATGGCAAACACCGTTGCCCACTTCCCGTTGTCATTCACACAGTACACCTCGTCCATCAGCCGCGCCCAGTGCTCAAAACTGATTCGGCGGTGCACAGGCACCTCCGTATAGACAAACCACTTGTCCTGCTCATTCTCGTCATCACCGTCACGCATCTTCTTGTTCACCCTGCTGAAACTCGGACTGTACAGATTCAGGTCACCATGCTTCATCAGCCCAAGCTCATCAGCATACTCCAGCACCCACTCCCCATCTACCTCATGGTAGATACTGTTCGCAAACAGCCAGCAACCCTCCTTCTGCTGACCATACACCTTAATCTCATTGCACTTCGGGAACTTGTGCGACATATACGTCCAGATACGGCTCCAGTCCTGGCTCGTCCCGTTCTCGAAATTATACCCGCCCTCATTGATCAGGCATTCCACCACCGTCCGCAGGTTCGCAAACGTCTTCGACGGCCAGGCAATGTACGTCGGCTTCTCCACCATCGAGTTCAGGCGGCACACACGCAGGTTCTCCTCGCTCTTGTCACTGTAGATGTGAAACAGCGGTTCCAGATAGAAATCACCCACGCGGTGAAGGCTACCCTTATCGTCCTTGAATACATAAGCTACAGGCACTCCTTTCTTGTTCAGCAGCGGGAAGTGCCAGAACCGCTTGAAACGGCTGCTCAACTCGTCGTTCTCTTCCACGTAGGCTGGCACAATGTCCAGATTCGAAGTCAGCAGGTTCGCCCACACCTCGTCACCCTCTGTCATCACGCGGGCCTTCGCACGCTTCTCATTCAAAAATGGCCGTAGCATCTCTTTCAGCTGCACCGCCTTCAGCCCCAGCATGGAAGCCCAGTCAGGTAGGTTGATGGTCTGTTCCTGGCTCGTCGTCCAGCTAATCACCTCAGCACAACGCTGGATATAGCGGTTCCGCACCTCCACCCGTCCGCACTCCTTCGCAATCTCAGCACCGTAACACTGGATATAGTGGAACACAAAACTCCGGGTCTCCATATCCTCCACAACCTCCACATTCACATTGCGCCTGTACAGAGCCTTCATCATCAGGATGTCATCACTCTCACGTGCCATACCCAGCTCCATCGACGGACTGTGCACCACAAAATGGTCACACTTCTGGGCCAGCTCCTGAATCTGCCCCTCATCGGGCAGCCCATAGTAAAACAAGTAAGGACGCTCCTCGCCCACCATCGTCTGCCAACGCTCAAAACTACCCGTCAGCTCAATCACAGGGTCATTCCCGTCAATATACGTGTCGATGAACTCCATCCCATAGAAGCCCGCCTCGAAACGAGCCGGACGCTGCGGCACCTTCGCCTCCTCCACCAGCTTCAGCACACCCTCCCTGCCATAGCCGGAACTGACAGCCAGCTCACCCACAAACTGCTCACGGATAATCCCCTCACCCTCCATGGCTATTACACCCGCAATCTCCTTCACAGCCTCCAGCCGTTCAAAACTCTGCTGGCCCTCACGGAAACACAGACCCGACAGAAAACGCACATAGCTGCCCTCTGCCTTGTCCAACCAAGCCTTCAGCCCAGCTCCCTGCTTCCGCGCCATGTCATCCGGGTCCATCCCCTCAGGCAGACGCACACACGTCACCCTAAAACCAGCCTGGACCATCCCCGGCAGATTCTTCCTGGCTGCATTCAGCCCCGCAGCATCACCGTCATACAGAAAAGTGACATTCAGCGTCACACCCCTCAGCAGCTTCATCTGCTCAGCCGTGAAAGCAGTCCCACTCCCGGCCACCACATTCTTTACCCCGTTCTGGTACATGGAAAGCACATCAAACTGCCCCTCCACCACATACACCTTGTCCTGCTTTCGGATTTCTCCCTGTGCCTGGTACAGTCCCCAAATCTGTCGCCCTTTCTGAAACAGCAGAGTTTCATTGCTGTTAAGGTACTTGGCAGGAGAAGTCCCCGACAAGTCACGCCCGGTAAAGCCGATAACCTCACCCCTGCGGTTCATGAACGGCAGCATGATGCGGTGCCGGAACGTGTCATAGAAAGACCCCTTCCGTTCATCCGACTCGCGCACCACATCGGCCATCACCATGAACTGCAGCCCGTAGCCCTTGTCCCCCAATACCCGCAGCAGCTGGTTCTTCTCATAGCTGTAGCCCAGGCCGTATGCCTTCATCGTCTCGGCATTGATGTCACGCTCTTTCAGATACGTCAGGGCCGCAGCACTCTCCCCAAGGTTCTGCCGGTAGAGTCTGGCCACTTCGTTCAACACCGCACGACAGCTTTCCTTGTCATCGTTCTTCCTCCGCTCCTCTGGCGTTAGCCGCTCCTCAGGCACGTCGATGCCATACTTCTTACCTATATACTGGCACGCCTCGGGAAACGTCCACCCGTTCTTCTCCTGAAGATACCACAGCACATTGCCGCCCTTGCCGCAGGCAAAGCACTTGCAGATACCCTTTACAGGCGAAACCACCAAAGATGGTGTTCTGTCGTCATGGAATGGACATAGTCCCTTATAGTTTACACCTGCCTTCCGCAGCGCAATATCTTCACCGATGACCTCCACGATACTGGCCGTATCGATCAGAGTCGTCACAATCTCTTCAGGAATCCTGTTCATGGCAAAATCAATGATTTAAAACTGCCCCTAATGCTTCAGAACCTGTATCTGAGGGCATATCATCAAACAATGAAAGCTGTCTTTGGTAGAAAAACTCTGCATACTCTGCATGATTCATCTTTAGTTCCCTGCACACAGCTCTCAATTCAGCCTCCGTCGGCTGGACATACCCCTGGCGCAATGCGGAAAAACGCTTCTGGCTGATGCCCACCCGTCTGAAAAACTCTCTTGCCGGCCTGAAATACTCTGGCTCGCCAAATTTAACACGAAGCAGCAAAGTGAGCATGGGACGCTCCAGCGGCTGTCGGATGTTAATCTGGTGCCGCGTACAGAAGAGCCGCACAGCCATTTCCGACTTGCCCAATTGTTCTGCCACTTGTGCCGGAGTCATCTTTTTGCCGATGTTCTCCTTCAGCACGGCAATCTCATCCGATGTCCAGTTCTTAGCCATTATTCCCTTTAGGTTGTTTAATGAGTTCTGGATTATCGTGAATGTTGCCGATGACTTCTGCCCATTCTTGAGTGGGTGAGCCTGTGGGGAACTCATCGTCAAGGTTGCCATCCCATAAAAATGCAAATACACCACGGACAAATCGAACTTCTATTCTTTGCCGGCAGCCACCTACTTTGAGGATATCGCCCTCGAATATTTCCTTCCCGTTCTTGTCGTATAAACTCGTAAACTGACCGACGGTGTCACGTTTCACTTGTTCGCCCTTCGTGCCTCCTTGCTCGAAGATGCAAACGTCGTCCTTATGGTGTCTCAGGTCACCATACAACCATTTGTTGCTCGCAATGTCTTGCGCTCTGAAAACGATTCTCCTCATAATATCATAAATAATAAAATATTGGTTGCTGAAAAATAATACTGGTTGCTAAAAAAATAATACTGGTTGCTAAAAATTACCTTCTCAGTGTCCCGTTATTATACAGCTCCTCATCATAGATAATTTCCTTGCCCGTAGCGATAGCGTAAGCATGTTCCGCCTTCGCACCCTTCGAGTCAAGAAAATTCTCAAGCATATAGATGGCATCACACTCCATCACCTTACGGAGGTCATGCCAAAGGATTTCAGCATACGGCGACTGGCGTTCCCGAAACCATTTAGTCCAGGATGTGTCTGTAGGATTAAAGACCGAAAATCCCTGTGCCTTCAGTTTAACCTCGGCACTACGGAACAGAGCCATATACTCCCTTTCAGGAAGCCCGCTGATCTTTCCGCTGATATACACAGTTTTCCTTTTCATATTTATTCACACGAAATGTATTAGTGGGTTTACACAACTTTCCTCCTCCTTCCGTCTCATGGCTTCAAGGTATGCAGAACCGAACTCCTTAACCGTCCCGTCTGTCGCTGCATCACAGCGACCCTCATCACCCAGGTCAAACCCTTTCATCCTTTTCAAAGCCGTTCCATACGCCCGACCAGCTCCATCGTAGAGAACAGCCCTGTCGCCGATATGCGCCTTGCATACCTGCACATGACCATCCTTCAGCTGAAACTCATCAATCTCCACACCCTTAGGCACCCTCCGTTCAAAATCTGCCACTCTCATGCCGTCACCTCCTTTACCTCCCAGCCCTCATGCGGCTGAATGCCGTATGAATCCAGCACCTCATTGAGAGCCTCGTATTGCGGCACACCGATATTGACCACGCCCCTGTACAGAATCGTGACAATGCTGCCTGGTTTCCAACCCATAACCTCACACACATCCCGCTTGAATGCATCCACATCACCCTTCCTGTATTTCAGAAGCAATACAGCGGGAGCCAACGAATAACGCTTCGAACTCTTGCAATTCATTTCAAAATTCCTTGTTTTTATGAATGTTTTATGTAAAATTTTTGCAAAGTTACAAACAATATTTCATACACAGAAATATTTTGTTTACTTTTTTGAAAAAATATTTCAAGATAATAGACAAGCTATTTAAAAATCAATTTCTAATTTTGAAAACTCAAAAAAACAACGCTTATGTTTCACGAAACAATTATTGACAACCTCCGAAAAATAATGAATGAAAGGAGGTTAACACAGGAGACCCTTGCAGAATACGCAGGGATAAGCACCTCCCAAATGAGTAAGGTAATGAACGGAACCGTAAAATTAAGCCTTATCCAGCTTTCAAATATTGCAAGTAAGCTGTCACTGAGGGAAATCGACATCATTACCTATCCCGAAATCTACGTCCCCAAGAACAAACAAAACACAGAGGACGATACAGAAGTCATGCTCCAGCTGAAACTCCGGAAAGACAAAAAGGACCAAATCCTAAAACTCATATTCGGTAACAACGACATCGAGATACTAAACAGATAACCCCCAGCTTCATTCTTATGCCAAGCAATCTTTTCTACATATCCTTCTTTGGAGACAAAGACGCCATCCCCGCCTCCCTCGTCGAGCAGGTACACCACATCCTGCTCCAGGAAGCAGTCTGCCTCCAATTAAGCACAGAAGACAAAAACTGGCTGGTACTATCAGAGAAAGACGAATCCGCCTTAATGGACAGCATAAACTGCCGCCTCACCTCAGACGCTCTCTACATATCCCCATATACAGGCGACAACCCCATTTCAAGCTACATCCATCATCTGGAATCCACACTTGACGATGCCAAACAGGTCCTTCTTTCTCTCATGCAAAAAAACAGTGACTTAATGGAAGAAAACGTCACCCTCAAAATTTCCCGTCCCCAATAACCACGCCCCAATGTCAATTCTGTGTCAAACCCAACAGAAAACCCCTCATTTCCCACCAATGTCCACATTTTTTCCCTCAATTCCTCCCCCCAAAACCACCCATTTTTGCACTTTTCCGTCCTGCCTCCGCAACAAAGAATTTCAAGAACGACACGAATTGTTTCTCACATGGAGATTAATTCGTGTCTTTTTTGTTATGGGCAGTGGCAGACGGTGGTGTCGATGAGCTGCTTGAAGATGGGGACACGGCTGAGGAGCGGACGGCAGCCCAGCAGGAGCAGTTGCTCACGCGCACGGGTCAGCGCCACGTTCAGTTTGCGGTCGATGAGGTGACCGTTTTCCAGGAAAGTATTGTTGGTGAGGAAGTCCAGCTGGTATGCGTGCTGGACGGTGAAACCATAGATGATGACATCGCGCTCGCTGCCTTGGTAGCGTTCCACGGTGTCGATGGTGATGAATTGCCAAGGCTTGGTGTCGGCAGCGGAAGGGCATTCGGCGCGGAAGCGGCGTTCTATCTCGCGGCGCACGACTGCTATCTGGTTGCGGTAGGGGACGATGATGCCCACCGTTTCTTCGGGCACAAAGGGGCGGGCGTTCTTTGTGTAGAGGCTGTAAACGGCACACACGGCTTCGGCTATGCGCTCCGCCTCGTTCTGGTTCACCTTGGCCGAAAGGCTGTGCTGCGGTGTGGGCACGTCGAGAAAGGCAATGCGGCGCGTGGCAAGCAGTCCCTCCATGCCGTCGGCCTTGTGATTTGCAAAAGGCAATGGCCGCTCCTGGTGGGGCAAAGGCACAACGCCGAGCAGCCCTTCGTAGAAGTTGTCGCAAGCAAACTGGGCCACGTCGCGGTGCATTCGGCCCTGACGGGTGAAGCGTTCTATGAGTTCGGGTGGAGACACGCGCAACAGCCGCTCGAAGAGGGAGTTGCGGCAGTTGGTCAGTCCGATGGCGTTCAGCGACGACTGGCTCACACTGGACTCTTCCTCGGTCTGGCTGACGACAGCGGGCAGTTGTTTGTGGTCGCCAATGAGGTAAAACCGCCGCACACTGTTCTCGGCCCCGCATTTGGCTGAGAGTATGCCCAGCAGGTGAGGTTCCAGAATCTGGGAAGCCTCATCTACAATGGCCAGCGTGAAGGGTCGCAGTTGCAGGATTTCTTGGTGCGCAGTGATGGAGGTAGTCGTTCCCACCACGATGCGAGCCGTGAGCAGGAGCTGGCGAATCTGTGCCACATTGGAGCAGTCCTTCACTTTCTCCTCCAGCAGATAAGGTCTGTACCCGTCGGGACAGGACAGCCGACTGCCGATGCGCACAAAGTCGAGGCCGTCCTTCACGAGCTTCGAGCAGATTTCATCAATGGCGCGGTTGGTGTAGGAAAGCAACAGCACGGAGCCGCCCTGTGTTGCCAGCTCGCCGCGCAACTGCTTCATCAGGCCGAAGCTGGTCTTCCCCGTGCCCGGAGGCCCTATCAGGATGGAGTAGTCCTGTGCCGTGGGTCGCCGCTGAGCCAGCAACAGGTCGCGGCGGTCCTTTCTCGCCGTCAGGAAAGCAAAGAGTGAGCGATAGAGAGCCGAGAAAGACGAGTCCATGAAGTCGTGCTCCACCGCCCACAGCGTATCGCCGTCCTGCTGGAACAGGTCGCGGTTCTTCTGCGAAGCCCTTAGCAGCAGACGCAGACTGTCTGTCTTTATCTCCTCAATGGACGCACGGAACACCATGCCTCGGCGCACGTCGGGCAGGGCTTCACGCGCATACTTATATAATATAACGATGTCGCCGACACGGAAGTTGGGCAGGTAGTCGCCATCGGTTTCGGGCACCAGCAGTTCCACAGTGTCCACGCCCTCCGTGCCTTCCGCAGCCAGGACCGACAGGCCGTAGAAGATGTTGCCAGCCAGTCGTTTCTCGTCCAGCGTGCAGTTCCATAGCGCACTGAATCCACTGGCCTCCTTGCGCGAATTGCCTATCTTGGCCAGCACATGCTCGCGCTGCACAAACGTGAAGAGGCGGAAAAAGTAGTCGCGCTCCAGCGGCGTGGCGGCCTGGATGGTGTGAAGTTTCTGCTCGATAGGCGGCAGGAGGTATTGCTTCGTAAAGCGGTCGTTCAGGCGCAGCACATTCAGTTTGTCCACGGTGAGCGTCTCCAGCAGCCTCGCCCCACCCCGACTGAGGTGGAACTCCATCCAGACCACCTGATTCCTCACGCGCAGAATCTCGAACAAGAGCTTCGGGGCGGCTGCCTCTTTGATGAGACCGTCGGGATACTTGGAATAGAGCAGGAAGCAAGACACTTCGTTGTTGCGCAGACCGAAGCCGTAGTGCAGCAGGGCCAGATAGAGCAACATCTGGCAATAGTGCTTCTGCACGTGCCCACCCGTCTTGTAGTCGCGCTTGCCCGACTTCTGCTCCATCAGCACACGGTAGTCGCTCTGCAGCAAGTCCATACGCCCCTGCACGCCAAGCATTTCGCAGAAGAACGAGGGTTCGAGCAGAATCTTCTCGGCATCAATCAGGCGGTCTTCCGCAAAGGCCGTGTGCAGAATCTCGCTGATGTTCTGCCGCTGCTGCTGTGCATCGTCGTGGAAGCCCGCCATGTCGTCGGGACAGCTGGCAAGGCTCAGGGCGTTGGCCCGAAAGAATGTCGCCGCGCTCTCCCTGTAGGGCACGGGCACAGGAGAGTTCAGCCGCTCGTCCAGCAATTGACTGGCAAAGTTTCCCAACAGAATGGGCCGCGTCGGGCTGTGGGGTTCCAGCTTCCGCAGCAAGTAGTTGTAGGCCGTTGCGCCGTAGGGCTGGAAACACTCGGCAAGGCTCGAAATGTCCATCAGATAGTCGGGCTGATAGATGATGAGTTCGGGGTAACACACGCCGTCCTTCATGTAGGGCCGCACGAGATTGAGCTGGTCACCCTTCGAGAGCAAACTGCCCACGTACTGCCAGTTGCCCAGGAAGTTGCTGTCCGTACGGTAGCACACCTTCAGCTGTCCAGCCTCATCGCCGTCGGGCAAAGCGTAAATGTAGTAGGCATCCCACGACACGACTGACACACGGAGGTACGACACGGTCGACTGCTCACTCGCAGGGCGGCGGGCCAGGTCTCTGGGCAGGGCGGCCAACAGGCGGTCGGGCACCGGCTCCCCAAAGGCACGGCTGAAGAACTCGGTCACGGCCTTCAGGTCGTATGGAAAAAGGGCTTCGGGAAACTGCTGCCCACGCACTCTGCCACGGAAGGCATTGACCGCAGCAATCAGTCCCTCGTTCAGCCCGACACTCTGCGCCACGTAGGTGAAACGGGCGAAAGCGCCGGAAAAGTCCAGCCGATTGTCTGCCGTCAAGGTCATCAACGCTTCGTTGAACACACGGTACAGCTCGGTGTAGCACTCTGCCAGCGTGAAGCCCAAGGCTCTCCCCTGCCGCATGTCCAAGACCTGCAGCAGTTCGGCATAGAAGTATGTGGCCGATTTGTTCATTCCCACCTCCCTATCTCTTCACCAGCCAGATGCTCACTTCGTAGAGCAGGTACATCGGCACCGAAACAATCATCAGCGTGAAAGCGTCGCTCGTCGGGGTGATGATGGCTGCCACGACCACGATGAACACAATGGCGTGGCGGCGATACTGGCGCATGAGCGAACCGTTGATGATGCCCATCTTGCCCAGGAGCCATGTGATGACGGGGATTTCAAACACTGCGCCCATCATCAGACAAAGCACCATCAGCGTGTCAACGTAGCTCTGCAACGAAATCATATTGGCTACGTCGGCTGACACTTGGTAATTGCCCAGGAACGTAAAGGTAATGGGAAACACGACAAAGTAACTGAACGCCGTGCCCAGCATGAACATGAGGTAGCCGCTCAGTACCACGTGGGTAGCATAGCGTTTTTCGTTCTGATAAAGGGCTGGTGCCACAAAGCGATAGACCTCGAAGAGCACGTAGGGTGCAGCGACCAGCAGCCCCGCATAGAAGCTGACCATCATGTGAATGACAAATTGCGAAGTCAGCTCCGTGTTGATGAGCTGCACGGCTGGGTCTTTCGGAGCCAGCACCACAGCGAACACCTCGTCCTTAAAGGCAAAGGCGAGGCAAGCCACAACTGCCACTACAGCCAGACACCGCAGCAGCACCGAGCGCAGTTCGTCAAGATGGTCCCAGAAAGTCACGTCAATTTACAATTGGACAATTTGCAACTTACGCCTGAGCCGTTTCCTCTGGTTTCTGGTCCGCTTTCGGTTCGTCTTTCACCGCAGTCTCCATCTCCTTCATGCCGTCCTTGAAGGCACGCACACCTTGTCCTGCGCCGCGCATGAGTTCTGGAATCTTCTTGGCACCAAAGAGCAGGAGCACAATGATAAGGATAATGATGAGCTCCTGTCCACCAAGACCCATAAACAACAGGTTTTGCATATCTGTGCGATTTATCTGTTTACTTTTTTCCTTTTTTGTTTCCCCACTTCTCCAGCCGCTTATACTCCGCCTTGGTCAGTCGCATGAACGAACCATGCTGCGGTGCAGCCACGCCCTCAATGGTCACGGGGTCGTGGAAGTTACGCAGATACTTGTCTGCCTGACAGATGCGATACTGCCGGGGCTTCGTGCTGTACTGGATGTAAGCCACTCGCCAGCCCTCTTCGCCCGGTATCTGAAACGCGCTGCTTCCTTCACACTTCTTGTTGCCCTCAAAGTTCACGAAGTCCCGCTCGTCTGGCTCCGGGTAGGGACCCGTCAGCCGCTCGCTGCTGGTTTGGAAAATGCCGGGGTGCCCCCCTTCCTTCTTGATGAGCATGTGGTATCGCCCGTCGCTCTCAAGGTAGTTGATGTCGGCATCGATTGTGGCGTAGCCCCAGTCGAACAACAGGCGGGGCTTGGTCAGACGTGTGAACGAATGGTCGGCGTAACTGTAGTACATGCGGTCATACTGCTCTCCGTCGTCGGGATTCCACATGGAGTAGTACACCATGTATCCACCCTGCGTGCCGTCGGGCCACACATACTGCGGGTCCCAGAAGACCTGCGGCGCCCACACCCGTTTGACGGTACTCCAGTTGCGGTACACATCGGGCGCGTCGGGGTCGCAGAATATCTCGGCTCCGCGACGAAAGTCAAACGTCGTACTCTCCCACTGAATCAGGTCGTCACTGCGGAGCAGGTTGATTCCGTAATTGAACCAAGTGCGGCTCTTGTGGTTCGCCATGTCGGTCGTGACCATGAGGTACCCCTTGCCGCTGTCACTCTTGCGGCAGATGTAGGCATCCCGCGCTCCGCCCTCAATGGCACTGAGCCGCTCCGTGTCATAGACCTCGCCGCCGTCCAGCAGGTCGTGGTAGTGCAGACCGTCGCGACTCAGCGCGTAGGCAGTCCACTCCCCCGCCCCCGACATGTGGCAGTAGAGGAATCCATAATCACCCCGCTGCAGGTTTTGTCCCTGCAGCGCAGCGGCCAGCATGAGGCCGCCCAGTGTTGTCAGTAGTTTCATAAACAAGATTCACTTTATTTCGTGCAACATGAGAAAGAATGCTCAAAGATAGGCAATTCGCACGAAACACACAGCAGAATCAAGTTTTTTTAACACAAATCAGAACTGAATCAGCCAGCGCGTCTCGGTCAGCGGCTTGGCAGTGCCGTCGGCCAGCACACGCCCATCAGCATCCAGCAGTCGTATCTCTGTGAAGGGTTCGGTGCCAGACTCCACATCCACCGCGAAGCAAAGGTGCTGCAGGCGGACTGCATCCACAGGCTCCGTCAGCCGAATCTCCAGCAGCGACTGCTCGGCACTGTAGCCAAAGTCGAAATCCACCGTGCGGCGGAAGTTCCAGAAATCGCCGAAGTCCTCAAAGTTATACAGTCCCACGCGGTTACGGTCGGTCATCTCCACCAGCATCTTCTCAGCCTCCATCTTCCAGGAACGGTTGGGGTGAATCAGCAGAATGGCCGGTGCGTAGTTTCCTTGCAGTTTGCTCTGCACGGCGTGCCACATAGCGGGCTTCTCCATCCAGTTCTCGGCATTGATGGGCGAAGAACTGATGACGTCGGAAATGTGGAGTGGCATCTGCAGCACACCGTTGAAGTCGCCACTCCAGTCGTTGCCCAGCCGCTCGCGGAATGGGAACTCGCTCAGCACATCGCCCGCCGAGTAGCAGGAGGCAAAGCTGTAGCCGCCCATCTGCTCTGCTTCGGGGATGTTCTTGTTCATGCACAAATGGCCCGTGCGGAAGGAGCGCACCTGATTTTGCAGGTCGTTCTCGATGATTTGCTTCGACATTACCACCTCGACCCAGGTGGAGCCGCCCGTGGTCGTGCCTGTGGCGGTGCTGTCCTTCTCGTGGTGTGCCACGGCAGCGTAAGCCTCCCTCGTCGTCACCGTCATTGGGAAGCGGTCGGTCTGGCTAAAGTCGGGGAAGTGGCACACACTGTGGCTCCCCACCGTGTGGCCATCGGCGAGCAAGAGCCGCGCCTTGGGCATCGTCACGTCGTCATAGAAGGCAGAGAGGTAGCCGGCATCACGGAAGTAGTGGACTGTCAAGAAGTAATGGGCCTTCAACTTCAGTGCGCGCTCATACTCAGACATGTAGAACATCGAGTCGTATGCAGTGCGCGAGTCGCAGTCGTGGGTCGGGATAATGAGCGATTCGTAGCCGTCGGGGATTGTGAATTTCCACACACTCACCTTGCGATGCTTGGCGCAGACCGAGCGGATGAACAGCGGCACCACATCGGCTGAAGGCTCGTAGGCATTCGACGTGCTCCGCTGCGCCTCGAAGTCCTTGTTCAGCTGCGACCGCTGTATGATGTCGCGCCAGCGGAACCCGAAAGTATAAACCGCGCCACGCCCCAGCGAGCGGCGCACCACGGCGTTCTCGCCCGTCTCGTAGTGAGCCAGCACCTGCGTGGCAGAGTCTTCCGTCAGCGTGTAGGCGTATGTCTTGATGCTCTCGCCACTCAGTCGCTTGCCACGGCCCAGCGATGTCACGCGCTCCTCGTCCGTGTCGATGTACTCCAGCTCCTTGTCGGCCCAGTGGCTGGGTGCCCACACCAACTGGTAGCGGTTCTTTCCCGACGCAGCCTTCTCTATACCGTAGAGCTGACGGCAAGCTGTGTGCACCGCGCTGGAACCGCTCACGGCCAGCGGAGCCTGCGACACCAGCACGCCGCCGGCCTCAACCCAGCGGCGCAGGGAGTCGTATTGCGCTTCGCTGAAAGTGCTGTTCCCCACCTCCGAAGAAAGCACGATGACCCCGCCCGTCTCGATGGCATCCGTGAGGGAGGCGGTCGTGACGAAGGGCACACCGGCCAGCTCCAGCATGTAGTCCGCAGAATAGACGTTGCGCGTGCTCAGTTCGTTCTCGCGTGCGCCGAAAGTCACGTCGAGCAGCACAGCACGCGGCTGCCGCTGCGGATGGAGCGCGGCTTCCTGCTGCTCCAGATAAGTAGAAATCAAGTCTGTAATGTCAGCGACCGTCACTTTACCGTCACCGTCCAAATCACCCAAAATCTGTGCATTGACAATGAAGGCCACAGCCCATGCCAGTGCTAATGAAATCAATGCTCTTTTCATTCCTTTCACCTTAAAATTTCTATGTCGCCGTGCTGCCCATACATTCGGCAACACGGAGGAACCTTTCGCCATCAGTCCGCGAAAAGTGCTGCAAAGGTACGACATTTCCATGAGAAATCGGCAACATTGCGTGTTTTTTAACACTGCGCTTCACACCAAACGCAGCGACATAGGCTTTTATTCTAAGAATCACACTTTGATTCTTAAGAATCATTGTTTGATTCTTGTAAATCATTGTTTGATTCTTAAGAATCAAACAATGATTTATAGTTTTATTGCCTATGCCGCAGCGTTCTGTATGAAGTGCGAGCAAGTTTCGTGTGTAGTTTGGGTGAATTTACGGCAAAGTCGAGCAAGAAAGGAAAACCAGCCGGACGGCGAACCAAAAACCTCCCGAACTGCTTTCACAGCGGTTCGGGAGGGGAAAAACTAACCTTTCTAACCTATGAATCATTACTTTCTGGGGGTGCGCTAACGGCTGAGGATTGCACCGATGACTGTGCCGATGACGGCTCCAGCTACGACTCCGGCGGGAGCTGCGTGCATGTGGTGGTGGGGTGGCACAGGAGCTGGTGGCGGTGGAGGAGGCACTGAGGCGCAGGGGGCGGGTCTGCCCACAACTACGTGCTCTACGACGCGAGGGGGCTGGTGTACGACTACAACGTCTCTGCCGCCACGGTTGTAACCCTGTGGTTGTGAGTTGCAGTAGCCCTGGGTGCGGCGATTGTCGTAGTTGCGACCCTGTCGGGATGCTGCGCCGTACATGTCGTCCTGGTTGCTGTAGCTTCCGCGACGGGGTGCAGACTGGGTGTAGGTCTGGCGATTATTGTAGTTGCCGCGCTGTGCGAAACAAGTTGTGGTGCTGAGCATCAACACTGTCATGAGGGTAAAAACTGTATTCTTCATAATGCTTATCGTTTTGTGAGCCGAGGCTCGGTTAATGTTTCTGGTGCAAAGATAGGGGTAAAAAAAGAGCCGCGCACAGGTGAAAAACCTATGGCGGCGGGTATTTTTCCTATTTCGGGAGGATTTCCCTCCGGGGAGCATCAGTGTCCGAACCTCTCTTGAGCCTCATGGTAGGTGTCGAGGCTGCCAATGTCGAAGCGGCCTGCAGTCATTGGCCAGGCGTGCACCGTGGTGTGGTCCACCATGTAGTGTGCAAGGTTGCCGGGCGCATCCTTGCCACAGCCGTTCTCCACACTGTGGCGCACGAGGTCGAGGTCTGCCTTCCTATATATATAAAAAGGTGGTACGGCCCAGTGCGATTTGGGCTGCTGCGGCTTTTCCTCCATGTTGAGCACGCGGTTTTGGTCGTCCAGCACGACTACGCCGGTGCGCTGCAACTTCTCCAGGGATGGTTGCTCGTGGCACATGATGCACGATGTGCCTTTCTGCTTTGCGAAGTCAACAAACTCCTGGAATGAGAAGAAAAGGATGTTGTCGGCGGCTACGACCAGCAGGTCATCGTCTATCTGGAGCTTCTGCAAGGCAAAGAGCAGGTCGCAAACGGCTCCCAGCCGCGTCTCGTTGGTCTCCGTGCCGTCATCCACAATGGTGATGGGCTTGGTGTAGTGGGTCTGCAACTTCCACTGCTCGAAGTGGTGGGCAAACTTGTGATTGGTGATGACGATGTGTTCGTCAATGTCGGGAATGCGGTCGATGTCGTCCAACATTCGGCCCAGAATGCTGCTCTGCCCGATTTGCAGCAGTGGCTTGGGGAAATTCTTGGTCAGTTCGCCCAGACGAGTGGCGTAACCGGCAGCGATTACTATTGTCTTCATAAGGATTAATTACGAATTACGAAATACGAATTACGAATTACAAAACCAGCCGGATGGCCTTTCGTAATTCGGATTTCGTAATTCGGATTTACTATTTATTTTTTTCCATAATACCGTGCATACCATTCGGCAAAGGCGCGAAGCCCTGTGCGCAACGGGGTGGAAGGCTTGAAGCCGAAGTCTTGCTCCAGTGGCGTGGTGTCGGCGTAGGTCACAGGCACGTCGCCGGGTTGCATAGGCACCAGCTCCTTGTGGGCCTCAAAGTCGTAGTCGCTGGGGAGAACCTGGGCGCGGATGAGTTCCTCTTGCAGGATGGTCACGAAGTCGAGCAGGTTCTCTGGGCTGTTGTTGCCGATGTTATAGACTTTGTAGGGCGGCACAGGCAGGCCGTCTTCGCCTTGCTGCTTTTCGGGCGCGTGCTGCATGATGCGGATGACACCCTCAACGATGTCATCGACGAAGGTGAAGTCACGCTTGCAGTGGCCGTAGTTGAATATCTGGATGGTCTGACCCGCACGCAACTTGTTGGTGAAGCCGAAGTAGGCCATGTCGGGACGACCTGCGGGGCCATAGACGGTGAAGAAGCGCAGACCCGTGGATGGGATGTTGTAGAGCTTGCTGTAGGCATGGGCCATCAGTTCATTGCTCTTTTTCGTTGCGGCATAGAGGCTGACGGGGTTATCCACCTTGTCGTCGGTGGAGTACGGCACTTTCTTGTTGCTGCCATAGACGCTGGAGGAGGAGGCATAGACCAGATGTTCCACCTCGTTCCATCGGCACGCCTCCAGGATATTGTAGAATCCAATGAGGTTCGATTCGATGTAAGAGCCGGGATTCGTGATGCTGTAGCGCACACCGGCCTGTGCCGCGAGGTTGACAACCACTGCCGGCTTGTAGTCAGCGAAGAGCTGATCGACTGCGGCTTTATCGGCGATGTTTACCTTCGCAAAGACAAAGCTCTCGTACTGCTCCAGTTCCTTCAGACGTTCATGCTTGATGTTCACGTCGTAATAGTCCGTGATGCAGTCAACACCCACTACGCGGATGCTACTGCCTATCTGCTTGTAAAGTTGTTTCACCAAGTTTGCACCGATGAAGCCCGCTGCTCCGGTGACGAGGATGGTCTTGCCCTCCAGTTTTACGTTGTATTGTAACATGATTTGCTGTGTTTTCTGTTGTTTTTTATACTATTCGCGACTGTTCGGCTGTGAGGTCTAAACAAAGCGTGCGCCGTCGTCGGGCTTCACGAAGAAGCACTGGAAGGTGTTTTCATATTCGGGGAACTGAGCCAAGTATTGTTTCGTCAGCTCGGCCTCGATTTGCTCCTTGTGGGCGGGATTCACAAGGGCGATGCAGGCACCCTTGAATCCGGCTCCGCTGAAACGTCCGCCCCACACGCCCGGCAGTTTGCGCATGATTTCGTAGATAGCCACCAGTTCGGGACTGCCACACTCGTAGTTGCGGATGCTCGATTCGCAGCTGTCGAAACTCAACTTGCCAAAGAGCTTCAGATTGCCTGTCTCCCAGGCGGTCACACCCTGTCGCACACGGCGGTATTCGCTGTAGAAGTGTTCGGCGCGACGGGCAAAACGGGCGGGCATTGCAATCTTGGTCTTGTCGAAAGTCGCTTTCGGAATGTCGCGCAAGAAGGTCTTGTCGAAGGTCTTCAGGGGCTGGTCGGTGTAGGCCAGCATGTTCCAAGCCGCCGTCTTGCACTCATACACACGCAGGTTATAGTCGCTGTTGACCAAACTCCTTGTCAGACCGGAGAAGAAGATGCCCAATTCAAACTCCGGCATGGCTGGATTCTTCTTGATGATGCGGTAGTCGTTGGTGTCGCAATCGAGGAAGAGCAGACCGTCCTTCTTTCCCAGCGCGATGCAAGCCTGGTCGAGCAAGCCGTTATTGAGGCCGATGTACTCGCGCTCTGCTTCGCTGGCAATCTGCACAATCTCGAAGGGTTGCAGCGTAATGCCGTTGGCCTTGGCAAAAGCCATGACATAGGCAATGAGCACTGCGGCACTGGACGAAAGTCCGCCCACGGGCAGACTGCCCTGAATCACGCCGTCAATGCCGAGAGTGAGGTCAAACCGCTTGCGCAGTGCATACTTGGCACCCCGCGCATAGTCGCCCCAGTGACGTTCCTTCACCTGCGACGGCGTGTTGATGTGGAAACTCACGTCACCCTCAAAGGTGCGGGACGAAAGATTGACCTGGCTGTCAGACCGCACATTGAACCAGAGGTCAACCCCCTTATCAATGGCGAAGCCCGTCACCAGTCCGTGCTGGTGGTCAACGTGTGCTCCCAGCGGACACACACGGTAGGGCGAGAAAATGTGATACTGGTATTCTTGCATGTCGAAAACGTTAATTTAGGTTTCAGAAATCAACAAAAAAGCCATTAGAGCGAACTCTAATGGCGGCAAAATTAAGGTTTTTATTCCAAAACTACAAGATAATCAGCTCAAAAAAGCATTTTTGTGCCAGCTTTTGACACAAAAACAGGGGTCAGCCCAAGGTTTTCTGTTTCTTATACCAGCGTTTTGTTCGGGTTCAGAAGAACCAGCGCACTTCCGAGGAGGCTATGTGCCGCAGTCGCAACAGGTGGCGAAGGTAGAGGCTGGCATTGGCCAAATTGCCCCACAGGGTCTTGCTGCTCCGCTTCGCATTCTTTTTCCGACCGAAGTTGCCGCTCTCCATGATGAAGGCCAACAAGGTATGGGCATTTTTCCGTGCATCTTTCCACAACGCCCACTGCCAGCACGCGGCATCCAGCCCGAAGTGGTCCACGCCCAGCTGTGCGAAGGCGGAGAAGGCTTCCTGCAAGTGCAGTCCGTCGAGGTGCCACTGCAACTCCTCCACCTTATTATATATATAAGGCTCCAGCTGTTTCATCTGCACCATCCAGTCGCACACCTGCCGCAGCCCCACTCCTTCCGTCAGCAGGTGGTGAACCATGTGCCCCAGCATGTAGGCAGTGTTGAACGTGGGCTTGAAGCAGGGC
>JAFTEV010000014.1 GCA_017453465.1 Bacteroidaceae bacterium
CAGCGAATCGCCCTTGGCGATGAATTATTGGAAACGAATATGAATAATAATGGGTCCCATCAAGAATATTTATGTCCTAAAATGGAAAAATTATTCATATTATTCATATTCGTTTCCCTATAAAAGCCGCACAGCGACATTTGCTGAATAGTTACTTAAAAAATAACTTGGGACATTTTATTTACGCTTGGCGCGTCTGAAGAAAAACAAGAAAAAACAAATTAAGATTGGAGACCCCCACCCTGGAATAACTTCGGTTTTTTCCTGTTTTCTTTTGTTTTTTCTTGTTTTTCAAAGCCCGCAAAGCGGTAAATCATCCCAAGTTATTTTTTATTATCACTATATGTAAATTTAATTTTGAACAGATACTTACTGTTCTATGCAAAGCGCGACTTCGGAGAGGTCACGCAGTGTTTTACCAGTGTTTTCAATGCAGTGGTAAAACATTACCGCCACGGTGGTAAAACTTTACCATCATAGTGGTAAAACGTTACCACCGTAGTGGTAATACATTACCTATGCAACGGGAATGCGGCGGGAATGGGATGCGGCTGCATCCCGAAAGTTTCTCCAGTGCATCCGCATCAGTTTGGCATCCCGCCAAAACAAAAGAAAACAAGAATCTCCAACTTGACAAAGTCGAAGATTCTTGTTTTCTCAAAGCCGCCAAAGCGGTAGAACAGAAGCGGTTGGGCTAAATTCAGGGCAAGTTGATGACGGCACCAACGGGCACGTTGTCGGGGTTGGCAAACTTGTTGACACGCAGGATGACGCGGACGGAGTCTTTGCTGCCATAGAACTGCTGGGCTATCTTGGTGAGCGAATCGCCCGGCTTCAGCGTGTAGGTCTTGGGCCGACCCTGCGCAGAGGACTGTGACGCGGGGGCTGCTGATGGTGCCGTGTCGGGCTTGGCTACAGTGTCGCGGGGAGCTTGCTGAGCCACGGTGTCGATTTTAGCAGGAGCCTTGGCGGGCTTCGTGGGCCGAGGCTTGATGACGGGCTGCTCGGTGGGGATGGCTGGCTGGTTGTATTTATGGATGAGAATGCCCACTTCCACCAGGAGCAACAACATAATGGGAATCAGGAGCCACCACAGCCAGCTTCGGTGTCGGGCGGGACGAGGAATGTCCTCTTCGTTCTCCTCGCTGGGTACAGGACTTGGGGCACTGACAGGAGGTTCGGCTGGGGGGGCTGGCTCGTTGTTTTCGTCGGGCGTTGGGGGCTGGATGTCTGGGGACTGTTCTGTAGAGTCACCCTGTGTTACAGGCTCATCGCCCACCGTTGTGACTTGCTCCATCAGCTTTTCAAGTCGGCACAGCTCCGCATGAGCTTCGTTGGCAGCCTGGAGCGTCTCGGCTGCACGTTGCTTGGCTGCTTCGTACTGGGTGCGCAGGTCGTCCACGCATTCGGGCGTGGAGATGATGGTGTCGATGCCAGAAAATTCATTGAGTGGCCGAGCCACATCCGAGGGGTCGGGCGCGTTGAGCTGAACCGAGGGGAAGTCTGTGTTTTCGTCTGAAGTTGAAGGTTTGGCGTGAAGAGACATTTCTGCATCGTCTCTCAACGCTAAACCTTCATTCCCCACGACTGAGACGGTGGCTTCGTCGGGCACAAAGGTCACTTTCCGATATCCGGCAATCGTGATGCGCTCGCCGTTGTTGACGTTGACGCTCTCGCGGTCGGCTACTTCCACGACCTTAAATGTGCCCAGCCCGTTGATTTTGACAACGCCGTCGGCCAGCAGTCCCTCCTGAAGAGTGTCGAAGAATGTGTCGGCAAGCGACGTGGCGGTCTTCCGTGTGGTGCCGCTTTTCCGGGCGTATTCGTCTATGAGGTTTTGCAGTGTGTATCGTTCCATGTGTGTAGCGGGAAATCATTTGTTCAGTTTGTCCTTCAGTCTGGAGTTCATCTTGAAGCCTATCGTTTGCTTGGCGGCAATTTGGCGATAAAGCCCCGTGGAGGGGTTATATACGCGGCGTTCTGCCTTGGTCTTCGCTTCAAAGGTTCCGAAGTTTTTCACCGTGAGGCTGTGGCCGTCTTTCACCTGATGAATCAGTTCTTCAACAAGGCCATCGACCTGTGCCTGAACGTTGTCGGCATCAAGTCCGAGGGCTGAGGCCATTTTGTCTATGAATGTTCTGTTTGTCATTATTTTCTTGGTTTTACGGTTCCATACAAATCGAAGTCGTCTGCATCCACAATGTGCACGGGGTAGAAGCAGCCTCGGCGGAGTGTGCCTTCGCTGACGGGAATGAGCACTTCGGGGTCAACTTCGGGCGAGTCGTACTGGGTGCGCCCTACGTAGTATTCGCCTTCCTTGCGGTCGATGATGACCTGCTGCACAGAGCCTATCTTCTGGGCTTGCACCTGGGCAGAGATTTCTTGCTGCACGGCCATGAGCTGGCTGAGACGTTGCTGCTTCACGTCGGCTGGCACTTCGTCCCGGAAGTTCCGGGCTGCGGGCGTGCCGTCTTCTTCGCTGTAGGCAAAGGCTCCCATGCGGTCGAAGCGTGCCCAGCGCACAAAGTCGAGCAGTTCCTGAAACTCTGCTTCGCCCTCGCCGGGGAAGCCGACCATCAGCGTAGTGCGCAGACAGATGCCCGGCACTTCGCGACGCAAGCGTTCTACAAACTGGTATGTTTCTTCCTTGGTGACGTGCCGCTGCATGTTGGTCAAGACGGTGGTGCTGATGTGTTGCAGAGCCACATCCAGGTATTTGCAGACATTGCTGCGTTCACGCATGACTTCGAGCAGTTCCCAAGGAAAGTGAGTTGGGTAGGCATAGTGCAGCCGAATCCACTTGACACCCTTTACGTCGCTGATTCGGCGAACCAGCTCGGCAATCATCTGCCGTCCGTAGAGGTCTATGCCATAGAAAGTAATCTCCTGGGCTATTATCTGGAACTCCTTTACGCCCTGCCCTACCAGCAGTTCCACTTCGCCGACGATGCTCTCCATCGGGCGGCTTTTGTGCTGGCCTGTTATCAGGGGAATGGAGCAGTAGGCACACTGACGGTCGCACCCTTCGGCAATCTTTACGTAAGCGTAATGCCGAGGGGTGGTCAAGTGGCGGTCGTATTCGTGTGAATGATTATAGGATTTGCCAAGGTACTGAAGCAAGTCTGTCCAGTTGAATTTGCCAAAGAATCTGTCAACTTCGGGAATCTCGCTGTTCAGCTCCTTGAAATAACGTTCTGAGAGGCAGCCCATGACGTAGAGTTCGCGCAGACGGCCTTCTTGCTTGGCCTGGCAAAGCTCCAGTATCATGTTGATGCTCTCTTCCTTTGCGTCAGCAATGAAGCCGCAGGTGTTGACCACGACAATCTCGGCTTGCACCGTTTCGGGGTCGTGGCGCACATGGTAGCCGTTGAGTTCAAGCTGGCGAATGAGGCGTTCCGAATCGACAAGGTTTTTAGAACAGCCCAGCGTAATGATGTCAACTGTGTTTTTTCTCATTCGCCAAACAGGGAGTCAACAAAGGCGCGGCGATTGAACGGCTGCAAGTCTTCCATTCCTTCGCCCAGTCCGATATATTTTACGGGAATCTTGAACTGGTCGCTGATGCCAATGACAACGCCGCCCTTGGCTGTGCCGTCCAGTTTGGTGATGGCCATCGAGGTTACTTCGGTGGCTTTGGTGAATTGCTTGGCTTGCTCGAAAGCATTCTGGCCTGTGGAGCCGTCGAGCACCAGCAGCACTTCGTCGGGAGCAGTGTCGGTGACCTTCTTCACGGCGTTGCGAATCTTCGTCAGCTCGTTCATCAGGCCAATTTTATTATGCAGACGGCCAGCTGTGTCAATGAGCACAACGTCTGCATCGTTGGCCACGGCTGAACTGACGGTGTCGTAGGCCACAGCTGCGGGGTCGCTGCCCATCTTCTGCTTGATGACTGGCACACCGACTCGCTCGCCCCAAATCACAATCTGCTCCACGGCTGCAGCACGGAAGGTGTCGGCTGCACCGAGATAGACCTTCTTGCCAGCCTGCTTGAATTGCCATGCCAGCTTGCCGATGGTGGTAGTCTTGCCCACGCCGTTGACACCTACGACCAAGATGACATAGGGTTTGTGTCCTGCGGGAATTTCAAAGCCTGTCGTATCGTCAGTGTTATTTTCGGTCAGCAAGGAGGCTATCTCGTCGCGCAGGATGTTGTTGAGTTCGCTGGTGCTGACATACTTGTCGCGAGCCACACGCTCTTCTATTCGGTGGATGATGTTGAGCGTTGTGTCAACACCCACGTCGCTGGTGACCAGCACTTCTTCCAGGTTGTCCAGCACATCGTCGTCCACCGTTGACTTGCCTGCCACAGCACGTGCAATCTTGCCAAACACCGTTTCCTTCGTCTTGGCAAGTCCGTTATCCAATGTCTCTTTCTTTTTCTTCGAGAAAAAATCAAAAAATCCCATAAGTCGTTTGCTTTTATTGGTTCCTTTTTACCTCTTTTCTGACGCTTCACTACGATTTGGCTACAAAATTACAACAAATAAATGAAACCATCACAAAAAAACCTCCCCATTTTCTTGGAGAGGTTCTATAATATGACATCTTTTCCACTCTGTGTGCCGATTTAAAGGCTGTTCACCAAGACGGAAAAGACACACGACGCTCAAAAAAAATTACTTCTTCAGATAATCCTTCACCATGTCGGCAGGAACCATCTTCTCGTCAAAGGCGTATGCACCAGTCTTTGGCGACTTAAACATCTTGATTACTTTTGTGAATGAACGGCTATCCTTGTTCTGGAGTGTAGCCACTGTTTTCTTTGCCATAGTATTTCAGAGAGATTATTTAATTTCCTTGTGAATTGTCATTCTCTTAAGGATGGGGTTATACTTCTTCAGTTCCAGACGGTCTGGAGTGTTCTTGCGGTTCTTGGTTGTGATGTAACGTGATGTTCCTGGAAGACCGCTATCTTTCATTTCTGTGCACTCAAGGATTACCTGTACACGATTACCTTTAGCTTTCTTTGCCATTTTTCGATTTCTCCTTTTACGTTTAACAAATTAATTAACCAATCACCTGGTTGTTGAGTGTCTTGATGTCAAGGAAGCCCTTGTCCATAGCCTTACGGATGGCGGCATCAAGACCAATGCGGTTGATGATACGCAGACCGGCTGCACTCACCTTCAGGAAAATCCAGCAATCTTCCTCTACATAGTAGAATTTCTTTACAAACAGGTTGACATTGAACTGTCGCTTTGTTCTGCGCAATGAGTGTGACACGTTGTTACCCACCATTGCCTTTTTACCTGTAATCTGACAAATTTTTGACATATCGGTTTTAACTTTATTCTATGAATTTTCTAAATACTTTTTGGAGAAGAAGAAACGGAGTGGCTGTGTCTGCGAGCCCGCAATGCCCGCCTTTGCGAAATTGACACCGACAAACCGCCAAAGTTATTTTGAAAATTAGGGGTGTGCTTTTATTGGACAATTTGACAATTTACAATTGGACAATTTTGCAATTGGGTTGTTTCCTTGTTGCTTGTCATTTGTTGTGTTCAGTGATCCGGAAGGGATTCGAACCCTTGACCCACAGCTTAGAAGGCTGTTGCTCTAATCCAACTGAGCTACCGGACCATCCTTTCCGTTTCGCTTGCCGCCCCTCTTGGGGGCAACAAGACAATTGCACGGGACGCGCCTATGCAAATTGCGGGTGCAAAGGTAAGAATTTTCTTTGAACCCGCAAAATGTTTTAGACTTTTATTTGTTTCTGTCGGAAAGTTTTTAGGCTTTCAGCCCGTTGAAGGGGGCGATTACTTCACAGTCAAGTGCACTTCCATCGTGGCCGAGTATTCCTTGCCGTCGGTGTGGGTGTAGATGACGGCCTGACGAATGGTGTAAGTCTTGCCCTTCCTCAAGCGGCCTGGATACTGACCCACATAGCAGCCGTAGCTGTCGGGATAGAGTTCGGCAAAGATGGCAGCCGACGTGCTGTAGGAAGTGACATCGCCCGTAGTCGTGAACCAGTGGCCATAACACTTGTCCGTAGATGTCGTGGTGGTCGTATTATAATAATAGGTGCCGTTCTTCCTCACGCCAGCAAAGCGCAGGGTGCCCTTGGTCGCAGCCGAAGTGTTGCGCTTCAGGGCCTGCATCTGTGCCGTGGAAACACCCAGAGCCTTCGAGATGGCATCCATGTCGTACTGCACCCTCACACTTGTGTAACTGTTTGAGCTGTAGGCCAGGTTTGCATTGATGACCACCGTGGTGTCCTTGCGTGCATAGTCGTCAGCATACTCGCCATAGGTGCGGTTTGCGCCGTAGGGGTCTGTGCCCTCAAACTTCACGGCGTAGGGCCACTGCTCGTCGTTGGCCGTATTGTCGTCCCACGGATGTCGCCAATACTGCTTGGGAGCGCCCATGACCACAAACCAGATGTATTCGCAGTTTTCCGGCACGGTCAGCGTCACATCCCCTTCTGCATCGCGGCCCATTTCGCCGTAAGTGCGAGTGCCGTCGGTGCTGTATGCCACGAAGCCATAACGCCAGCCGGCACGGTCGGGATAGATATTCCTGTAGTCAGCGGCACCCACAATGCCCTTGAAGTGGGCTTTCACCACGGTGCCAGCAGCGGGAACCTTCATCGGGTTGGCATTGTAGCCAAAGTTCTCAGGGCAATACTTCGGGTCAACCACCCAATAGTCGTTGTCGCCGCCCAGCTGCTGTTCCACCACAGCAGCCGCAGGCTCCTGCAGACGCTGCCGCTCGCTGCCTATCAGTCCCTGGCCGTAAGTCTGCCAGCGGTCAATGTCCATGCTGGCAATGTGCTGATAGCCCAAGAACTGCTCGTCGGCAAACGTGTTTACGTCCAGGCCGAAGATGCGCATATAAGCCTCAATGGGGTCTTCGGGCTTGATGGCTTCACGCCAGACACGGCCCACCGTAGTCAGTCCGTGCAGCTGACACCACCAGTCCTGGTAGTAGCAGTTGTTGTAGCGGGCGTTCTCGCTCAGGATGTTCATGTGGTGCATATCCTGGTTGTTGTTCCAGTTCTCGGCAAACTGCTGGGCAGGATACACCTTGTGGGCCTGCCAGTTGGCGCAGTCCTCCCACCACTCGTTGCCGCCCTGGGCAAAGTTGTTGAAGCCGTAGTTCAGTCCGTGCGTGTCGCCCAGGTCGGCACTCACCAGATACTGGAACGTGTGGCCAATCTCGTGCGCCACCGTCACATTGCCGCTGGCTGCCCACGGATTGCAGTGGAACATGCCCACGCGGTACTCGCGGTTCGCCTTGTTCGAGCCATTATAATAATAGGTGGTGCCCGAAACGCCCGAACCGTCGGCACGCCACTCTGTCTGATTCACGATGAACATTTCAATCTTCACCTTGTCGGTCGTCGATTTGCCCGGCTCCAGGAAGCCCAGGTCTTCCACATACACGCGCCAGATGTTCTCGGCATTGCGCAGCAGCGTGTTCACGTTGCAGGTAGAGCCACCCAGCGTGATGTTGCCGTTGGCCGCCTTCGTCAAGCCTTTGGCCCAGAAGCAGATGAAGTGTTCACTCTCCTGACTGCGCTGGAAGCAGAACTGCGAGGTCTCCTTCGTGAAGTCGTTGTTGGCATACGTGCCAGGCTTCACGATGTAGCGGCCCGGATTGTTGAAGGTGTAGGCGCCCAAGTCCTCCTTCTTGTACGACTTTGTTGCATACTTCGTGCCCGTGGAGCCTTCCTTCTTGTAGAATCGCATGAGGGTAGTCTTAAACACAACAGAGTCGTAGAGCTGCATGTCATAGACCTCCGGCGCACAGAAGCGGTCGTCGTATCTGAACCAAAGCGTATCGCCCACCTCGGCCTTTGCCACAGCCGAAGCCGCAAAAGCAATAAGCAGAGCGGCACAAGAACGCATCCAAGTAAAATTCTTCTTCATGGCCAGCCCTCCCCTATTTCTTCATAACCTTAAAGCTGGCAGTTCCAGCGTTCACCACATACACACCCTGCTTCAGCGGCTGCAAATCCACAGCCACGCCGTCGCCCGCAGGTGTAACCACAGCCTCAACCTCGCGACCAGCAGCGTCGTAAACCCGTACCGAGGCGGCATCAGCCACCTGCAGCGTCAGCACACCGCCGGCAAGCCGCGTGGCCCTGCCCTGCTGCACCTCATCCACACCCACCAGGATGTTGGGGTCGTCCTTTGCAGAGATGTAGAAGTTTTCCACTTGCGAAAACTCGTAGTAGTCTGTGTTCACCACGATTCCGCCGTTCTCCATGCGCATCACAGGCGATTCAGCATTGTCCAGCTTGTAATACACCAGCGTGCCGTCCGTCAACGTGAACACCACGCTCTTGGCCTCCGCTGCATACGAAGCCAGCAGAGCCATGCCTAAGAAAAAAAGTCGTTTCATACGCGCATATATATAAATAATGTGTAACGCCATCGTGCGGCAAGCCAGCCGCTTTTACGCGCAACAGGAAAGAACGCCCTCGCGGGGCCTTCCTCCCTGTCGTGTTTCTGTGGTTGGGATACCCGGGCTCGAACCAGGAATAACAGGACCAGAATCTGTTGTGTTGCCAATTACACCATATCCCAATAACCTTTCCGCACTGCAAGACCAAGCGCCGCTTCCCTGCAAATGCGCTGCAAAGGTAAGGCTTTTTTTGTTCACAGCAAAAGTTTAGCGTGTTTTTTTAGTATGCCTTTGCTAAAATGGTATGTTTGATAAATGTAGGTTTGAACACAGAGACACGGAGACACGGAGACACAGAGATATCAGGGGCATGAGAGATTAGATACTCCAATTGTGAACCTTTAGCTCGGCGTAGCCAATTATGAATTGCCCTAAACCTCCGTGTCTCCGTATCTCTGTGTTCAAAACTCCAGAATGTGACGAGTGCCCCATTCAGTTGAAAAAGAGTCACTTTTTTCCGTGCCAGTTTTTTTCGACTAAAACAGCCAGTCTAAAATTAGTTAAGCTCTTGTCGGATAGACGATTACACTCGCCAGGGATAAAATTTGGGCTAGTGCTTTTTGTCTAACGCAACCATATAGGGAAGCGTTAGACAAAAAGCACAGACTAAAATCCCCACATTTTTTCGCCTGATGTCACTCTTTTTCTCTTTTTTGAGGTTGAACTTAGAGAGCAAGGCGGAGGCCCAGGTTGTAGAACGTGCTCGTGGGCGTGCTGCTGCCCCGATACGCCACACGACAGCTCCTGGCTGCGCTGTTCCAGCTACCACCACGAATCACGCGGTTAGAGCCAGTAGTAGGACCAGTCGGATTTGCAACTGCAGCGGAAGTGTAATAGGAACTACTATACCAGTCCTGACACCACTCCCGCACGTTGCCGCTCATGTCATAGAGGCCAAGCTCGTTGGCTTGCTTCGTGCCTACCTCATGGGTCTTGTTGCTGCTGTTCTCCGTGTACCATGCCACATCACCGATGGTGTTGCTGCCGCTGTACTTGTAGCCCTGGCTCTTCATGCCGCCGCGTGCCGCAAACTCCCACTCAGCCTCGGTGGGCAGGCGGAAGGTCTTGCCCGTCAGCTGGTTCAGTTTCGTAATGAACTCCTGGCAGTCGTCCCAATCTACATTTTCCACAGGCAGGTTGTCACCCAGCCAGTCGGAAGGATTGCTGCCCATGACTGCTACCCACAGGGCTTGCGTCACTTCCGTTTCACCTATCTGATAGTCGCTCAGGGTCACGTTGTGAACGGGGGCTTCATCATCGAAAGCATCGGCATCGTAGTTGGTGCCGGAGGCATCTGTTTTCTGTGCGCCCATCAAGAATGTTCCGCCATAGACGTACACCATATTGAACGACACGCCGTTCACCGAGTAGGTGGTGTGCCCACGCCCCACAATTACCTCGCAGGTGGCTGTGGCAGTGCCTACCGACGCTGTGATTGTGGCAGTGCCTTCGCTCACAGCTGTAACAAAACCAGCGATTACGGTGGCCACGCTCTCGTCGCTCGAAGTCCATGTCACGTCACCAGCATTTGCGGGAGCAACGGTGGCCGTCAAGCGCACATATTCATCGGGCTTCAGGCTGAGTGAAGTCTCAGAGAGGGTGATGCTGGCAGGCTGAGCAGCAGTATAGACTGTGATGCTGGCCCCCAGGCTGGTGACCAAATAGTCTGAAGTGACATCTTCAATCTTGAGCAGGGAGACGGGTCTGCCTGTCGAATCATAGAAAAGGACTGTGCCCAGCTGCGGACGGAACTTGTAGGTGCAGCCAGCAAGATAGTCGGTGGTTCCGTCAGCATTGAATGTGATGCTTTCGGTCGTCGATTTGTACCATGTGCCCACAATGAGGCTGTTGTCCACCGTGAAGGGGTCGGCCCTGGTTTCAATCAGTTCGGTCTCGCCCGTGAGGTAGCCGTCAATGACCATGGTCACGTCGCCCACATCGAGCGCATTGTTGTGGTTCAGGTCGCCGTTAATCACTTGTGCGCTGGCCATGGCGGGCAGCAGCACGGCTGCAA